>CANHWS010000038.1 GCA_947464365.1 Cytophagaceae bacterium
GGATAATAAAAAGGTAGGTAAACAAAAATCGCCTAAGCGACTAGCAAGATAGTAGACTTGTTTGTCTGAAACCAGTGCAGCATGACACCAATTTCATTACAGATCATACCAAACGAAACTACCCCCCTCAACCAAGTCAAGGGGGGTAGTTGCTATAAGCTATTACTAGCCAAGGTCAAACCAACTTATTAATTGTTGCCTTCCATTTTGCTTTTGAGGGCTGCCAAGACACCATCCTCGTCGAGGGTGTTGCTGCTTGGGCTGTTGTTGATGACAACAGGGGTTGAATCGGCCTCGTCAGCACCTTTTTTACCTTTCTTGGCTGGCTTGCCTTCAGTAGCTGGGGCAGCAGTCGAGAAGATGGCAGTATGGGATAGGACGATACGACGCTCATCCTTGTTGAACTCAAGCACACGGAAGTCAAGGCTTTCGCCAGCTTCGGCAGAAGTGCCGTCTTGTTTAACAAGGTTTTTGGCAACTGCAAATCCTTCAACGCCATAAGGAAGCTCGATCTGAGCACCTTTGTCAGTTTTGGAGATGATAGAGCCTTTGTGGATTGAGCCACTGTAGAACATGGTCTCGAACGTATCCCAAGGGTTGTCCTCAAGTTGACGGTGACCAAGGGCAAGACGACGATTTTCGACATCAAGTTCCAGAACTTTGACCTCAAGTTTCTCACCCACTTTGGTGAACTCGCTTGGGTGTTTTACCTTTTTGGTCCAGCTCAGGTCAGATACGTGTACTAGGCCGTCAATACCTTCCTCTAGCTCGATGAAAAGACCAAAGTTGGTTAGGTTACGAACTGTACCGGTGTGGCTTGTGCCAGAGGCATACTTGACGAGGAGATCTTGTTTGGTCCAAGGATCTTCGGTCAGTTGCTTGATGCCGAGTGACATTTTGCGCTCCTCGCGGTCCAGAGTCAGGACAACAGCGTCAAGCTCGCCACCAACGGTGATGAAATCTTGTGGGTTGCGTAGGTGCTGGCTCCAGCTCATTTCTGAAACGTGGATCAGACCTTCGACACCTGGCATGACTTCAAGGAATGCACCGTAGTCAGCAACATTGACGATACGGCCACGGACCTTGCTACCTGGCTCGATCTCAGTTGGCAGGCTATCCCACGGATGTGCCGTGAGTTGTTTCATGCCAAGGCTGATACGCTTTTTCTCTTCGTCAAAATCAAGGACGACGATCTGTACTTTTTGGTCAAGCGACAAGACCTCATCCGGATGGCTAACACGGCCCCACGAGATGTCGGTAATGTGCAACAGACCATCAACACCACCAAGATCGATGAAAACACCGAAAGTGGTCATGTTTTTGATCACACCTTCCAGCACCTGACCTTTTTCGAGGTTGTTGAGGATGGCAGCTTTTTGTGACTCGAGATCTTTTTCGATCAGGACTTTGTGGCTTACCACAACGTTGTCGTTGGTGTAGTTAATCTTGACCACCTTGACTTCCATCTTCTTACCGACGTAGATATCGAAGTCACGGATTGGCTTGACATCAATCTGGCTACCAGGCAAGAAAGCCTCTACGCCAAACAGGTCGATGATAAGGCCGCCTTTGGTACGACGCTTAACCAGCCCCTCAAGGGTGGTGTCGTTTTCGAGGGCTTGCTTAATGCCTTCCCATGCACGGACGATGCGCGCCTTGCGGTGTGAAAGGATTAGCTGACCATTTTTGTCTTCTTGGTCCTCGATGAAGACGTCAACGGTGTCACCCACACGTAGGTCTTCGATGTCGCGGAACTCAGACAGGGATACCAAACCATCAGACTTAAAGCCGATGTTCAGGATCACGTCCTTGTCATTGATACCGACGACGGTACCGACAACCACTTGGTTTTCTTGCACCTCAATAAGGGTGGCGGCATAGAGCGACTCAAGCTCTGCTATCTCAGCATTGCTATAGCCAGCGCCAAAACCTTTTGAGTCAACCTTGTCCCAGTCGAAATTATTAGGGGAATTTGTCATGAATTTGCGGTGCCCAGTTACTCTGCCAAGACGGGCACCAGGCCATGACAGACTTTTGAGGTTAAACTATCTACACCATGTAAACATGGCATAACCCTAGCCACTTGGCACGGGGTGCAAAGGTAGGTAAAAAAATAATCCTGTGGCAGCTACCTATGTTAAGTTATTGATGGCAGAGACCAAAAAAAGGATCATTCGGTCCGCTTGGTTCTGCCGAATATTAGCGCGCTGAAACTTTGGACAAACAAGGGTCCTTACTCAGGTAGTGCTGACACCTGCAGAACTGTAAACGCCGTTTTTAGTCGGCTTTTTAATATGGTTCCGGATCACACGATAAAGCTCGGCCGGATTGAACGGTTTGGAAACGTAGGCATCAAACCCCTTTGACATGACCTCCTCCTGAAGACTGAGGGCAACACTAGCTGTGAGTGCCACAACAGGAAGATGCAAAATATTAGGATCAGCTTGTGCCCTGATCCAGGAGGTGGCGGCAAAGCCATCCATAACTGGCATCTGAAGATCCATCAGGATGACATCAAACTGCGTTTGGGCTATAAGGTCGATCGCCTGCTGCCCATCACTACAAGTAGTGACCCGCCCATGCCATCGCTCGATGAACTTTTGAGCGATCATCACATTGATTGCGTTATCGTCAACAACCAAAATTTCGGCTTGCTCTAGGTTGCGGCGTTCTTCATGGTCATGGCTGTAGGGCAACATGGCATTTTGCTTAATAAGGCCACCTTTGCCGAAGCTGAGATTAAAGTAGAACTTAGTCCCTTTGTCTTTTTCGCTCTCTACCCAGATACGCCCACCTTGCAGCTCTACCAAACGTTTGCTTATCGATAGACCTAGGCCTGTACCCCCAAAAAGCCGTGTCGTGGACGAGTGTGCTTGTGTAAAGGCCTGAAACAACTTGGCCTTACCCTCCTCCGATATGCCAATACCAGTGTCAGACACATAAAACGTTAGGTTGACTTCTGTATCAGTCTCACGCTCGATACTGTACCCAATCTCAATCTGGCCCTGCTCAGTGAATTTAAGCGCATTACTAACGAGGTTATGAAGTATCTGATTAAAGCGGGTGACATCAGAAACCAAATAGTTGCCAAACTTGGCAGGTTCGATGATCGTGAAACCTAACTTTTTCTCCTCAACCTTTAGCGAGAATAACTTGCCCACAGATTGCAGGACTTGGGATAGGTCAAACTCAACCTGTTCAAACTCGATCTTGCCTGAGTCTATCTTGTTGAAATCCAGAATATCGTTAATAAGGCTCAGGAGATGGTTAGCCGAGTATTTCAGGATCTCCAGACTTTCGACCTGAGATGGTTTGGGATCCTCAAGCATCAGCAACTCAGTAAAACCAATTACCGCGTTTAGCGGGGTTCTGATCTCATGGCTCATGGTGCTCAAGAACATGGTCTTCGCAATGGTTGCTTGCTGCGCAAGATCACGAGCGATTGTAATCTGTTCAAAAGCCTCCTTTTCATCCGTTACGTCCTGGATGGTACCGACGTAGTAGTACTGTTGGGTTTCAGCGTTCAGGACAGGCTTGGCATGGCAGTGAATCCATGCAGTTGTTCCCTCACGAATGATGCGGTATTCGAGGTTAAAAGGTATACCTCGTTTGAGATTATCCAGCCATTGTACCTTAAAGGCAGCCTGATCATGCAGGTGAATATGCTTAGTGAGGGGATAGCGATTAGGGGCCGAATCGGCGGGGATGCCATGAAGTTTCGGAAAGTGGGACGTCCAACGGGTTAATTGGCCTAGCCCATCAGTTTCAAAACTCGCCATCTTGCCAATGGCCTGTGCCTCAATAAGACGGAACTCGCGCCATTCAACCTGGCTTTTAAGCATCAATGCTTCATCGAGTGATGCTTCCAGTTGTTTTTGGCTTTCTGCTAGGGTCTTGATATAGGTCTCATTATCTAACTGGATCTGGCGCAGAACCGCCGTCTGCCTTGTGAGTTGATGTCGGGCCGAGACTTCGTTTGCCAAAAACTTATGTATGACGCCAGACAATGGTCTGAAGATAAAAAGGGTCTCGATGCCCAAGAGTAGCACTATAATGGCGGCCAAACCAATCTGGAGCCACCCTAACAATTGGATGCGTGCGTTCGACTCTAGATTGAGTTGCGTAACCGTTTTGTCAATATTGACCCAATATGCGCCTTCGACACTAAGGACCTTCCGGCCAGCTGCTGATGCCAATTTGCGGAGTGAAGCATTGTCGCCTTTGTGGTCTATCATTGACTTAGCAGCCTGCCCGATGACCAAATAATCATCCTTTTGGGCGGCAACAAGTTCTGCCACCTCTTGGCTGCGCAACAAATGCCCAAACTTAGGGTTGGCCGACAACAACTGTAACTCTTGCTGAGAAAGGACCCAAGCACTGTAGGCCGTAGCTAGCTCTAACTTCCGGTTTTCGGACACTGAGTCGGCCAGAACAAGAATCGCCTTCGTGATCTGCTGAGAGTAGAACCGCTGTTTACCGGTTTTATTAATCAGCGAAGATTCGTCTTGCTCGTTGCTTACCAGCTGTTGCAGCACCGTTAGCCCTGCCACTGTCAACAAAGCGACCATACCCAAGGCAATGAGATAGCCACGAGTATAACGTTCGATTATGTTCCTAGATGTCGGTTTTTGCGACTCCATCAATTATCAGGCTTCCTGCAAAACTGTAGTACCCACCCAATTAGGCAAGGTTACTACAAATTACAGGGACGCAAATATACCTCCGATATTGATGTAAGCCGGCAGTATTCGTCAAGTGGGATTTATGCGCTTTTCCCATAGATTGCCCATCAGTGCTTCGGCAAATCAGATTATATAGGGCGCTACGATTGCACAGACCTATTGCGTGGCCTAAAAACCAACCACACCCCAAATAATACCAGCGGAATGCTCAGGATCTGACCCATGTTGAGGGCAAGGTTATCCTCAAAGCCAACTTGGTTCTCCTTAAGCAACTCGTAAGCAAAGCGAAGTCCAAAAACCACAACCAGGAATGTGCCAAGCAGCTGACCATGTGGCACCTGCGCCCCCTTTCTGGACCAATAGCGCCAAAGGGCAACAAACAAAAGCAAACAGGTGAATGCCTCATACAACTGAGCAGGATGGCGGGGTAAGCCCCAAACCATAATCGACCCTACAATTTTGTTCCCTTCTGGCACTACCCTAACCTGGGGTTGGGCTGGCAAAACGACATTCAGCTCAGGCTCGTTGGCTCGTACGATTAGCTGGGACACGTCGTTGAGGAGGCTGAAGTTGACACTTCGTGTGTCATTCGTAGCAGCGTCGTAAGTCAGGTCAAACCTGACGGCAGTTAGCTGCTGCCCGTTTATTACCGTGTCCTTACTACCCTTAAAGGAGCTTACGCCCAGCACTTGTTTTGCCAAGCCCTCCTCGAGGTATATCCTGGTTGGTGCTGCAAATACTGTACCTAGGGCCAAGTCGGTAGGTTTGCCAACGATTTCAGCATTAACGAAGTTAGCCGTCCGGATCAGGGCTCCAGCCAAGGCCACCAAAATAACGATGCGGTCCATAAGCCAGAGATAAGGCTGTCCGGCTCGGTTGCGCGAAAATAGCCATGCAGACAACAAAATGCCGATGGTCGCCCCATGGCTCGCTAACCCACCTTGCCAGATGTATAAGATTTCGATCGGGTGGGCTAGGAAATAGTTGGGCTCATAAAACAAACAATGTCCTAAGCGGGCACCAATTACCGTCCCGGCAACCATATAAAGCGTGAGGGTGTCAACATCACGAGGAGGTTTGCCTTCCGTGAGGTAAATTTTTTGCATCAGCCATTGGCCAACCAAAAAAGCCGTTGCAAACAGCAGTCCATACCAACGCAAGTTGCCCAAAAACCTAAACACTGAGTCCGATTGGCTCAGGCTATGGAAAACCTCTGGGTTGACGTCCCACAAGATAAAGTCTAGTATCATATCACCTGTGGCGTTATGTTCGTGCAGCGATTTGCGTCCTGACATCGACACCAAAACCAAAGATATAGGTCATGCAGATGTATTGCTGTCCCATTCGTAATATTATTGTACCACCCGCCCTAAAATCTGGCACCTAAATCGCCCCGATCATAACTGTACCTTACCTCCAATGGAGCCATCAATAAACCCAGTCCTGCGTATGGGCACCCCAAAGGATGCCCCTGCCTTGTTGCACCTCATTAAACAACTCGCAATCTACGAACGTGGGCTTGATCAGGTTACCAATACTGCTGACAACATCGTTCGGGATGCGTTTGGGGATAAGCCTCTGATGGCCTTCATGATCGCAGAGGTAGATCAGCAACCTGTCGGGATGGCTGTTTGGTATTACCGATACAGCACTTGGCGTGGCCCATGTCTTTATCTCGAAGATCTATTTGTGGAGCCTGATTTCCGCCACCTTGGTATCGGCAAGGCCTTATTTTTGGCTGTTGCCGATATTGCCCTGCGCGAGGATTGTGCGCAGCTCATCTGGCAGGTGCTGGACTGGAACCAACCGGCAATTGATTTTTACAATCGGCTAGGGGCAACTGTTGGCGGAGACGGATTTGTAAATGCTTGGCTGAGCTCAGACCAACTAAGGGCCATGAACCAACCCATGCTTTAGTCACTTGCCAGATCTGATTCTGGGCAACCATACCCAAATATCTAGAACCAACAGCTGTTGTAACAACATAGCTATACCTTTGCTCTCTGTAAGCCGTATGCTAGGACAAGCGGAATAATGCCTGAGTGTTACCGTCAGCTAATTGAAGCCAGCTTAACAACCAAGCCCTGCATACTTCTGCCGCTTCAAACAACACAGACCATGAAAATCTACACCAAAACAGGAGATAAAGGACAGACTAGCCTCTTGGGCGGTACGCGAGTGTCCAAAGGACACGAACGTATCGAGGCCTATGGCACAGTCGATGAGCTGAATAGCTGGATCGGTCTACTTCGTGACCAACAAGTCAACATCAGCAGAGCTCCCGAACTGAAAGCCATCCAGGACCTGCTCTTTACGATCGGCGCTACCCTCGCAACCGAACCAAGCAAATCCAACATCATCAGGCCTGATGTCACTGAAGCTGACATCGAGCAATTAGAGCATGCAATGGACTTGATGGACAGCCAAATTGAACCACTCCGAAACTTTATCCTTCCTGGAGGGCACCAGTCAGTCAGTTTCGCGCACTTGGCACGCACCGTTTGCCGACGGGCCGAGCGCCAAGTCATCCGCCTAAACGACCACGACCCTGTAGATGGACTAGTCATCCAGTACCTGAACAGATTGAGTGACTACCTTTTCGTCCTCGGAAGGCTGATGACCAAAGACTTAGGTGTGCAGGAAGTTGTCTGGGCACCTCGTTCTGTCACAAGCTAACCCAAATCTCTGCCTAATCGTCATATTGCTTCCACACCTTCTTCCTAATGGCCAAGTACCCTAAAGACCAGCGTGCGAACGAACCGCAATCCTTGGCAACCATGCTCGCCGAGGTGCTGCGCAAGGGAAATATGGACCAAAAGGTGAACGAAACGCGTGTTCTGGATTTTATCAACGGCACATTTAGCCCTTCCGTTTTGCTTAACATCCAGAAGATGTACGTGCAGCAGGGTGTTTTGGTGATGATCGTAACTTCACCCTCCTTACGGCAGGAGTTCCACCTGACCAGAGAACGCTTATTGGCCCAGATCAGCCGCCATGTAGGCGCTGGCATCATAAAGGAAATCAGGCTATTAGGGGCTTAAAAGTGCATCTGGTTTAGCTTAAGGCTTGTTCACTTAAGGAAATTGCAATATCGCTGTGCTTCTTTTTACAAGACTTAGCGGCATTTATACAAGACCTTGACAAACCTTATACATGTTACAACATATACTTTTGTATCGTCGTAATGACAGTTTAGGGGAGCACTCAACCTGACAGGTCTCAAGCCCAAATACCATAATTGTCAGTACCACGCTGACAGCACGGTTTTTGCAATGTTGCTTATTATAAGTGAGTTAGTACCCGACAGCCGTAACGACTTTAGACAAATTTCAAACCTCAATCCCCAAAACCACTACATCATGGCTACAGCAAACTGGACCGTTGACCCATCGCACAGCGAAGTACAATTCAAGGTCAAGCACCTTGTCATCAGCACCGTCACCGGTTCATTCAAGTCATTCAGCGGAACGCTAGATACCATTAGTGACGATCTGGTAGGAGCCAAAGCCTCATTCAGTGCCGATATCAACAGCATCGACACAGGTATGGAGCAACGCGATACTCACCTCAAGTCCGCCGAGTTCTTCGATGCTGACAACCACCCAACACTCACCTTTGTGTCTAGCAACTTCAAGAAACTGAACGACACTCAATACAGTGTAGAGGGCAGCCTTACCCTGCATGGTGTTACCAAAGCCGTAATCCTGAAAGCCGAGTACGGCGGCACAGCTACCGATTTCTATGGTAACGAAAAGGCAGGCTTCGAAATCACAGGTACCATCAACCGCAAGGATTTTGGTCTTGTCTGGAGCGCTGTAACAGAAGCTGGCAACATCGTCGTATCCGATGACGTTAAACTTTTGTTGAACCTTCAGTACACAAAATCGAAATAATTGCCTGATTTTATAGGTTGCCGAACAACTTTAGGTAACTTCTTTCGGAAATAGGGATATACGGAAGCATTTTTGGCTTCCGTATATACATTTGCCACCTACCATATATCTGGCATCCACCATTTCCAACCCCTCCCATTAGGCTTAGCATGCTTCAGTTGTTGTGTATTGTGATGACTGTGCTGATGTTGGCATCCCAAATAGGGATCCCTGACATCAAAGAAAATTGCTGTAATGACGCAGTTCTTGCTCAAGGTAACGCCTATACCCCACCCTTTTCAACAGACTGCAGCCGAACGTGCTGCGCCGACGCCCCTGAGGCTTGCCTTAAGTTTTTTCTCGGCCATAACTGTTGTTCCCGACACCTAGGATATATCCCGGGTACACTCATTGACGCAAGCGTCAACCAATATGACAACTGTCCAAAAGCGAAACAGCCTCCTGGCTTTTTGCTGAACCAAATTACAGGCCGGGCCCTTGTCAATCTGCCAACCCCGACGGACTTTATGGTCCTCGACGATCGAGCAGTTAGCCACTATCCATATCTTGGTCACTCAATACCCATTCTGGACCAATGCCAAAATTTAAGGCTATAGAACTACAATCGAATTAGTAGTCAATAGTCAGGCAATGCAAAGCTCAACCAACTAATTTCGATTAGTCGTTTGGCCACCACTTATTGGTGCTTCTTGCCCTGAACGCCTTGCTAGGCGCCAGACAAGGCAACCGCAAGGCACACCTTATTTTTGACTTTAATCATCATCTAATCATGAACACATTAAGAATACTGCTCTGCCTTGCGGTGGCATCATTCAGCGTTGCTTGTAGCAACACCGACAGTACACCCCAAACCAATACCAATCAACCTACCGCTTCTGCTGAGGTCGTTAGCTTTAAGGTATTAGGTAATTGCGAAATGTGCCAAGAGCGGATCATCGAGGCTGTTAAGCAAGCCGGAGTCCAAGATCCACGTTGGACACCTGAGACTCAAACATTCGTAGCAAGTCTGTCAGGTACCAACCTGACAAAAGTTGAGGTTTGCGATCTCATTGCCGCATCGGGGCATGATACCGAGTTCAAAGCGTCCACAGACTCTGCATACCAAAACCTACCCGATTGTTGCCAATATGAGCGCACCATCAAAGTAATGGCATTAGCAGTCTACCATCCAACTAATTCCCAATTGATGCTCACCTCCATCTTGCCTAACAACTAAAGCCGATAGATGGAAACTAAAAGCATCAGTATCAAAAACATGGTGTGCGACCGCTGCATCATGGCAGTCGAAGCCTTGCTCATCAGCTGTGGCTACGTACCGATCAGCGTCAAACTAGGCCAAGCTATCTTCAATGATCCTGGCACGGGTGTTGGCATGCCAATACTTGCCCAAAAATTGCGTGATATCGGCTTTGACATTATCCAGAAGCCTGGGGAGATCATTGTCCAACGGATTAAGGACACCATACGCAACCTAGTGCGTTCAGGCAAGTTAGAGCACATGCACCTTAATATGTCTGCCTACCTCGAGCAGGAGATGGCTAAGGACTATTCTACCTTAACACATCTTTTTGGCACATACGAAACGATGTCACTCGAGCGGTTCACGATCATGCAAAAGATCGAACAAGCCAAAGAGTGGCTCCATGAAGAGCAAATGAGTATGAGTGAAATTGCAGCCCGTTTAGGCTATAGTTCTGCTGCCTATTTCAGCAATCAATTTCGCCAAATAACAGGGATGACTCCTAGCAGTTACAAAAGCCAGAAGCCAACCGACCGATTACGTCTTGATAAGTTGACCGACTAGACTACCAATCAGTCAACTGACCTAATTTTGATAGAACCTGATCGTTAGATATAACGGTCAGGTTTTTTGTTTATCGGACCTTTGTATCTTTAACCGAACCTGATCAACAACATGGATACCTCCGCCGACAAAACCAATCTAGTCACACAAGTGTTTGAGGTCCGGGGGATGACCTGTTCTAGCTGTGCCAATGCTATCAAGGATACTTTATCCTATTTTAAGGGTTTTAAGGAGGCCCAGTTCAACATCGTTGATAATGAGGCGTTTATCACCTATGACACTGTACAGACACGGCCAGAAGAATGGGTGATGCGTCTTAAATCACAAGGATATAGCCTTCATCATATCACCAAGATTTGGCCAACGGATACCCTAGAACCGATTAACAAACTTGATGATCCTATTTCTTCAATCAGGCCAATGCATCCGGGCAAGTATTTGATCATGTCCTTTTTCTTGGCACTCCTTATTTTATTTGCATGGTTTTTACGCCCTATTTCGGACCTAAGTTATATACCAATTGATTATTCTATTATTATCAATACGTTCGGATTTTCGTTCATTCTGATTGGTTTTGTTTCTAATCTGCCACTTGCAAACGGATTTCAACAATTAATCAATCGGAAACCAGGAATGGATTCGCTAATATTTATTAGCTCAATGGTCGCCACAATCTATTCATTACTTTCGATATTTAATCCTGTATGGATGTTACAACAAGATCTCCATCCGATGGTCATGTTTGACGGTCCATTTCTTGTACTTGCTTCCGTTACAGTAGGTCGTATTCTGGAAGATAACGTTAAACGAAAAACAGGCCAAGCCCTCAAGAATCTCATCAGCCGGCAACCTACTGTGGCCAATTTAGTCAGTGGCAATACAGTTAAGCAAATAAGTGTACTAAAACTGATTGAAGGGGATGTCGTCCTTGTCCGGCCAGGTGAGCTAATCCCGATCGATGGAACCGTAATTACGGGTACTAGCGAGGTGGACCAGCAGATCATTAATGGGGAGGCAATGCCAGAACTCAAAACCCTTGGCCAAGAAGTCTGGGCGGGCACCCTTAATCTCAATGGAAGCCTCCAAGTACAGGTCATGACGTCGAAAGCGGGCACAACCGTGATCGAAACAGCCATCAAAGCGATCAGAATAGCCCAAAGTACACCTAGCAAGTCACAAGGTTTGGCTGACAGAGTAGCTGCCCGGTTTATCCCTTTCGTTCTGATATTGAGCGTTGCAGCACTAGGCTTTTGGCTGGCAGCTGGTGCCATGGTTCAGGCAGGTTGGTTCGGCTGGGACTTAGTCGCAACGACAGCACAAGCCCGCAGCTTAGGGATTGGCTCCATGATTACCGTCCTGATTGTTTCCTGCCCATGTGCCCTTGGTCTGGCCACACCCATCGTGATGGTTAAAGCAATTGGCACGGCCTCCCAAAACGGCATCCTTGTCCGCAAAGGTGATGGCCTAGAGGCATTGGGCAATATCACCGATATCGTTTTTGACAAAACAGGCACCTTGACGATTGGTACGCCCTATGTATGCGAGTCCTATATTTCCTCTCAGGCAACATCATCTGACTTCTGGAGGATCCTAAGTCTGATCTCCGAGGTCAACAACCACCCACTGACCAAGGCCATCATGAGTTGGGCCAAACTGAATGGTCCTAATGACCAATATAAGGCATCAGAGCCAAGCAGCGATTTTGTGATCCTGAACGACATTAACAACCCAGGCAATGGCATGGAAGTATTTATGGCCAATTACCTAAGGCCAGCACCTGCAAAAGATGTCGAAGAGCACCTCAAAACACTTATCCGATTCCCACCGGAAGAGAGTAACTCATCTGAAGAATCAGATCTGAATCCCGCACATCATTTCACAGTCTTGGTAGGCAACTCGACATGGTTAAGGGCCAAAGGATGCCTTGTACCTCCCGGCCTAGAACGCTTCTCAAACAAAACTAACCAATCCATTGATGCCTCAGAAGTCTGGATTGCGATTGACGGCAAGGTAATGGCCTGCTTTTTCCTAAAAGACGAGGTACGACCTGATGCTGCAAACATTATCCGTTGGGCCGAAGAAAAACACATCAATGTCCATCTGCTGAGTGGTGATAAGGAAAGTCCTGTCATGAGCCTAGCTGCCCAACTCGGCATACCAGCTACAAATGCAAAGGCCAACCAGTTGCCAACTGATAAGTCAACGTATATCCTGCAGCTTCAGGCTCAGGGCAAAATCGTGGCAATGATCGGGGACGGGATCAATGACGCTCCTAGTTTAGCGGTAGCAGATGTCAGTATAGCCGTCAAGGCGGGTACTGACATAGCTCAGCAAGCTGCCTCCATCACACTTTTGCGGCCTGACCTTGGCGCTATTGAAACGGCCTTCAGGCTCAGCAAACAACTCAATGCGCGTATCCGAGAAAATCTAACCTGGGCCTTTGGCTATAACATACTAATGATCCCGATGGCAGCAGGATTGTCAGTAGCTCTGTTCCACTTCCATAACAGTCATCTGTGGGCTGGCCTATCAATGGCGCTGAGCTCGATCACCGTGGTACTGAATAGTATCCGGATCAAAGTAGGGCATCAAATTAGCAAAAGCTAGGCCAGTTGCGTATTCTACCTATCCATAGAACTATCTACCAACAAAACGGGAGCCCTTAGTTATAGAGCTCCCGTTGTTATGGTATCTAAATGACACGTCTAGCTAGTCAATATTGTCATGCAAAAATCGGTTGTTCTCCCGCAACTCATTGTCCATGTTGACAGTAGTACGACTAACCTGACGGCTTGCAGGATTGACATTATCATTGAGGTCAATGTTCATCCTGAGCCATGTAGGCTCGTTCATCATCTTGACACCCTCAGGGCTTGACACTCCGTTAACTCCTTGACGTTTGAGGTCATTGAGACGACGTTGGCCTTCTTGCCTTAACTTGCGCGCCTCAACCATGGCGTCGAGACGGTTGTCTGACAAGGACTGTTCGGCAAAGATTTTATCAGTCGGGTCCTCAGCCGGCACCGAAAATCCGTTCAGCATAAGCGTGCCGTCGAGATTGACGGTGGTCCTGGGCGTTTGTGGATTTTGTTTGGGGGGTGTCTGTTGCTGTTGCTGGTAAGAAGCCGCCCTTTCATGTTCATCCTTAGTGAAAAGAGGACGTGAGGCATTGTTGGTCTGTTGTGCGGACTGTGGCTGTTGGTAGGTCTGCTGCTGCTGAGGCGCAGCGGCTTGTTGGGACGGTGCAGCTGGAGCTTTGTTGGGTGAAAGGTTCACCGTTTTAGCAGTCTCTTTTGCAACACGCTCGCGAGAGTTACCAAACATTTCGGACGGACGTGAGTAGCCATAGAATGGATCGTCATCCTCAAAACCCGTCGCAATGACTGTCACCCGGATTTCATCCTCAAGGTCAGGATCTTGGAAGGCACTAAATTTAAGCTCGGAATTGAAGCCAGTCTGCTCCTGAATGTCAGAGTTGACTTGGTCTATCTCGGCGATGTTAGGAGACACCTTGCCAAAGAAAACGCCCACCAAGATATACTTGGCACCTGCAATATTGTAGTTGTTTAGCAATGGGCTATCGAGCGCTTGTGCTGCCGCCGTGCGACAAGCATTTTCGCCACTTGCGATACCGGTACCCATCACAGACGTTCTGCTATCCTGCATCACCGTCTTGACGTCATTAAAGTCAACGTTCGGGTGTCCTTCGACAGTGATGATCTCCGCGATGCTTTTGGCAGCTGTTAGCAAGACACTATCAGCCTTTTGGTAAGCATCTAGGTAAGACAACGAACCAAATACCTCGACCAACTTGTCGTTCAGGATTACTAAAACCGTGTCGCAATATTCCTTGAGGGCCGCCACCCCTTTAAAGGCCCGCTCCATTTTTGGCACACCCTCAGTCGTAAATGGCAACGTCACGATCCCCACCGTCAGGATACCTAGTTCGCGTGCCACCTCCGCAATAATAGGAGATGCTCCTGTGCCAGTGCCGCCACCCATGCCTGCCGTGATGAACACCATACGAGTGCCATCACTGAGTGCATCCATGATCTCTTGTCTGCTTTCTTGTGCAGCCTTTTCACCCACCTCAGCGTTTGAGCCAGCACCTAGTCCGCCAGTGATAGTGGTCCCGATCTGAATTTTCTTCTGGACCGGATTGCTCCTCAGGGCTTGCCTATCTGTGTTGACGACCATAAAGTCCACACCACGGATACCTGCCTTTTGCATGTTTTTGACAGCATGGCTGCCACCGCCCCCAACACCTACAACCTTGATGATGACATCATCATGCTCAGGGTTGATAAAGGAGTAAATAGGGCGTGTTGTCGTCTCTTGGTCAGAGTTGACATCATGGATTGATGACTTGTCGTGCAGATCATCAGGATTAAAGCGTGGCGTTATCATGCGTGAGTAGGCTTGTAAGGGGTGGACTGCCTTGGCAGAGGATAGTGTGTTGTGTGCAATATTGGTCGATGATTGGGCAGCGGTACTGGGGCAGTGACAAAACCAAGGTCTAACCTTGGGAAGAAGGGGCGCCTACTGTCTAGGCTCAGTAATTGTCTGGTAATTTGTCGTCATCATTGTTAAGAAAGCGTGCCACTTTATCGATGATGCCGTCAAAAGATCTTGTAGCGTTGGACGCAATGTTTGGTGTGGGTTTGGGCTTAGCGGTCTTTGAGGCACGTTTAGCAGTGTTATGTGCCTTATCACGTTCGTCTAGAAACATTGAACCTGCAAGCGCCAAACCGACTGCAGTGGCATAAGCCGGATTTTTGATCGCTTCGGTTTTGGATTTCCCAAGATATTCGTTCGGATGGCCTATCCGGACCTCAAAGCCTGTCATGGTCTCGACCAACTGCTTGAGGCCCAACATATTGGCACACCCTCCGGTCAGGACGATCCCTGCACCCATTCGGTCAGCCCAACCACTGTTCGAGATTTCGTTGTCGATAATCTCAAAAAGCTCCTCGGTTCGGGCTGCAATAATGCGCGACAGGTTCCGTACCGAAATCTCCTTAGAGGCCCTGTTTTTGATGCCAGGGATGGCGATATAATTACCCTCTATGGTGTTTTCGGGAATGGCATTGCCAACCTGTTGCTTGATGGCTTCAGCTTGCTTTTCCTGGATGTTACAGCCTTCGACAATGTCTTTGGTGATAATATTTCCGCCAAAAGGCAAAACGGACAAATGCCGCAGCACCTTGTCATGGAATATCAAAATCTCGGTTGTACCAGCACCCATATCGATAAGGACTACACCCATATCGATTTCCTCTGGTAGCAATACTGCCAAAGCGCTAGCGAGGCCAGCCTCGTAAAGGTGGTCGGCCGTGATGTCGTTCCGCTTAAGACTCTTGCTAATATTGAGGATACTGTTCATCGTGGCTGATACGACATTAAAGTCAGCCTCAAGCCTAGCACCTTGCCGACCAACCGGATCGTAGATATAGGCTTGGCCATCGATGTGGTACTTCTGAGGCAAGGCGTGCAGAATTTTATAGCCAACAGGGGTAACCACTGCCGAAAATGTTTCGTCAACCAGTCGCTTGATGTCCTCCGCACTAATTTCATCCTCCTCCTCAATGCGTGTAATGCCATTGCGGTGGAGTGTGCTCAGAATATTAGGACCAGAGATGGAGATGTTAATTTCGTCAATCTCGACCGAGACAGTTTTGGCTGCTTCGGCAACAGCAAGGTTAATGGCATTGGCTGTTTTATCGATATTGAGCACCTGCCCGCTGACAACGCCTTCGCAATTGGCCCTACCTTGACCAATGATGTTGAGCTTGCCGTTTTCGTTGAGCGCACCAATGACAGCCACCACCTTGCTGGTGCCTATGTCAATGCCTAATACGACCTTGTTGGCCTGGACGGTTAAAGGGTTATTGCTCACAGATAATTTGGTTTTCGAACTTCAGATTGACGGACCGGTATTTGTTCCAACTACGGGCAGCAACGATCTGTTCGTAGAAGGCTTGTAATTTTCTTACTTTGTTATCGACCCCTTCTGGCTTGCCAAAGTATATAACTTGGTTACCTACTTGCGGGTACATCGTTACTTCTCCATTGTCAGACACTGTTACCTGAGCAATCAGAGGTTTTAAGAACTGGTCAGTGTTGATCTTGAGCAGTAGGTTGAACAAAGCCTCAGCCTCAGGGTCCACTTTAGCCTTAGGATTGCGCTTGTCGGTGAAGTCTCCCTGACGAGCAACTTTTTCGAGCAGGACATTAACACCTGGTCCATCCGCAATAAGCACCCTTGCCGTAAACGACTCTGAAACTGGATAGTTGAAGCCTTTAGTATCAAGGTACCTATCTCGGTTACCATAGGTCATGAGCCGGACGAATGGCTCCATCTGCCAAACATCTAAATGCAGAATGCCCGAGTGGTCCTTCCAAGCACGTGACCTATCCACAAAATCGAGCTTGGAGATATGCCGTTCTACCTCGGCCAGGTTGATCTCGTGCCAAGGTCGGCCTATGAGCCAAAACTCATGCCCGTTGACCATGTTAGCCTCCTTCCGTAGCTCCGTTGCTGACAGGAACTGGTTGCCACCATCGTTCATGATCCGGACCAAAATCTGCTCACAATGGCGACTTTCTTGCTTGATGCCAGCAAAACCCCAAAGCCCTAGGCAGCCCAAAACGCACATAGCCGAAACCCATACCTTTGGTA
>CANHWS010000039.1 GCA_947464365.1 Cytophagaceae bacterium
CTACCCAAGTTTGTGCTGGGGCAACAATACCAATCACGGTATCTGCACCTACCAATCGGGTTTGTATTTATGGCCCATTAACTGCTACATCGGTGTTTCGGGCAGAGCTAGACACCACGGGGTTTGGGGTTTTCCGTAACCCGATTTTGCTAGGCACCTATGTTGGTAACGCTGCTGGTGGCATGATCAATGCGCGCTTTCCCGCCAATATGCAGGTTAATGGGCATATCCGAGTGGTAGTCAACAATGCCGACTCTAATGCCATCCCGATGAAGTATCAATCCACAACTGGCGAGTTCCCGATCAATGTTGGCAATGCGTCACCAAGCGGGTCCCTAACAAATCTATCCATACTTGTCGATTCTAGGGCAATCCCTCAAAATGGGCAGGTCTGCATTGGTGGTACCCTGCTAGCCACCAATGATGGCACGCCGAACAATGACAACCAAACCTGGACCATTAGCCCAAGTACAGCAGGCACCATCCAATCCAATGGCGATCCTTACTTTGGACCTGCTAGAACTACGATTGCCCTTAACCCCAACTACCAAGGCCCAATGACAATCAGCGTGGCCGCCAATAATGCCTGTGGTACAGGTCCCGCTGCTAGTATGGTTGTCAACGTCGTTGGCGGCACTGCGCAATACCAAAGCACTGGGGTGTTGACAACCAACTTAGTGGGAGGGCAGTGGCTATATGCCAGTTCGATCCGCAGTCCCTTTGCGCCACTCAGCCCGCCTCAGCTATCGAGCACGTTTGATCTTCGTGCTTCGGGGCAAGCCAATGGCTACTACCGCTATGATGATGGCACCTGCCAAAGCAACATCCTATATTATAGCACCACTGTTGGCCTTAGCACCGAGGCGGCATCTATTGCTTTCCAGGTATATCCGAATCCTGCCACAGATGCCTTCCGGATTGAGGCAGCGCTTCAAGACGGCCCTGCTGAAGTGGTTATCTATAATGGTGTTGGTCAGGTGGTGCACCATGGCAAACTGCTAGGAGGCGAGGGGCAGACCGCTACACAAGAGATCAACACAGCTGGGCTTAGCCGTGGTGTCTATTTGGTGCGGGTCGTTAGTGGCAATGCCATTGGGGTTCAGCGTCTGGTGTTGCGGTAGGGTTGCCCCTAGCCAATGCTTGGCCGGTAACGATCCTTCCGGTGGTTTTGTCAATGCGTATATGTTTGAGGTAGCTGATTGCGGCCCATTTATTGCGGTGCAAAACCGTAAGGGGCAACCTGAAAGCAAGCACCTATCCGAGCCCAAGTCCTGCTGCCACCAATTTGACACAGTATGGGAGGCTAAGTTAAGCCAGTGTTATCGGCAGATTATGTGCCCTTTGAGGGTTTCGGGCGGTCACCAAACACTGCTTTAGCCGCGTTCCCTAAAATTTTTTGATAGTTTTTGGCCTTTTGGGCAACCTTTTATGTTGCTTGTTGGTCTAAAGACTATAACCCTGGTTATACCCTCCAGACTCACCCTAGGGTTTCAAGATTAAGAAAGTGAAGGAATTGGCAACCAATTTGACAACATAACGGCGTTTGTACTGCAAAAACTGGTTGTCAGATGGCGCTGAAGCGACAATATTTTGAAAATATGACACCTACGGGTCATTTGTATTGCAAAATGGTTGCTTCCCAAACCCCTAGCCCTTAGTTTTGAGGCAATTTCAGTTCACAAAAAATCCATTACTCTAACACTGTCGGCATGAAAAAAATATGTTTACTGCTAGCGCTAGCAGCCACGGGCTTCACGGCCTATGGTCAGAAAGCACTCAACGCAGCGGGCAATGCGCGTAGCAAATACGCGATCGACCCATCTGCACGTCCCGAAGTACGTCGGGCAGATTCTCCTATGGAGAGTGAAAAGTCTGTTCCGTCTGGTCCACGTACCGTCAGTTCCATCGTTGGTTCTGACTGGGCTGACCAAGTCGGTTATACCTATTTCGATTTGCAGTCTTACGGCTCTAACTCAACCGGTCTTCAATACTACCCATCGACTGGTAACATTTCTGTTATCTGGCAATATGGACGTGGTGTGGCCCGTGGCAGCCGTATGGCAGGCTACAACCACTACAGCGGCTCGTTGAACCGTTGGTTGTTCACTGCTGGTATAACTACCCCAGGTACACAGGATGACTCTGTCAACTTCATGTTATCGCCACTTAGGCCTGTCTCCAACAGCAGCCCTCAAACTGGTCTTGCGAGCTTCGCAAATGGTCGTATTGGCTGGCCTAACTTGATCTGGGATGGTACTAAAGAAGGTGTTGCCGCCTATTGCGTCTATCCTAATGATCCAGGTTCGCTAACCCGTATCCATACTTACCAGCCTACTGTCGGCAATTATTTTGCTCAGTTTGGTACCCCTGACCGTTCTGCTGCTGATACAGTACGCCGTGACTACACCAAAGAAGCTGTTTTCCACCTAACTGCTAGTGGTGGTAACAACTCTTACCTCCTGACCGCTTCTGAGGACGTAGCTAGCAACCCTAGCCTACTTGCAGGTGGTACAGCTAACAACTTGATCGTTTATCATACCTCGGACCTTGGTACTAGCTGGACAGCCAACACCATTCCTTTCATCAGCTCTGCTTACGGCATTGGTGGTGTTAAGGGTACTGGCTATGCTATCGACGCCAAAGGTGACGAAGTTGCTGTCGTCGTTCAGTGTATGACTGCACGTCCTGACAACGGTCTTGCTACCTACTTGTTCCGTTCAAGCAACAAAGGTTTGCCAGGTACTTGGTCAAGCCGCTTGATCATGAAACGCACCTCGGCTGATACCTCATTCCGTGTTGGTTCTAACTTTGTTTTGGCTAGCGATGGCTCGTTCTCGGTCCTGATCGACAACAATGGCAAGTCGCACGTAACAGCCCACGCTGGTTACCAAACACTTGACTCGCTTGGTGGTGCTACAAGTACTTTCTACATGAACGGTGCTTTCTCTAGCGCTATCCCTAGCCAGCTTTACTACTGGAACAGCGATATGCCTGATAACTCTGGTTTCCGCGAGCTAACCGGTATTGTTGACATCAACCGTGATGGTACGATCGACATCCCAGCTTATTCTGCCACCAACGGTGCAGGTCCATATCCACAAGCTGGTATTTCAATGTCAACCATTGCTACTGATGCAAACAACAACCTTTACATCACCTATTCTGGTTGTGTTGAGGGTACCCAAGCTACCTCTAACCCGAACGTAACACGTGATGTTTACATCATGGCTTCTTACAACGGTGGTACTACCTGGACCAACCCAATCAACGTCGCTGGTCGTCTGGTAATCAATAACTGCTTTACTGCTGATGATGGTTCGTCAGGCTCTGGTCTTTACGAAGAGGCTTACCCAATCACCAACCGTCGTATCGGTGCTGATGGTAAACTCCACATGCAGTTTGTTTCAGATGATCTTGCTGGTCTTGCTCGTGGCGGTACCAACTCAATCGCTGCCATCAATGGCTGGACTAACTGGCGTGGTAACCTGATCAGCTACAAAGGCATCAGCATCAACGACATCGAAGGTTCATACCTTAAGGCAACATTCCCTGCTCAAGTTTGTGCTGGTGCTTCATTGGCAATGCCAGTTGCTAGCCCTGTCAATCGTCTTTGTATCTATGGTCCAGTTGACGCTTCTAGCGTATTCCGTGCCGAGCTTGATACAACAGGTAACTCTGCTTTCGCTAACCCTGTGCTTCTTGGTACCTTCACTGGCAGCGCTGCTGGTGGTACTATCACTGCTAACTTCCCAGCTGGCTGGCAAGGTAATGGCCATATCCGCATCGTTATCAACAATGCTGATCCGAACGCCAACCCACAGTTGTACCAATCAACCACTGGTGAGTACCCTATCACTGTCACGATCGGTGCTCCAACTTCACCTACCAACCTGACCAACATTACCTCTTCTGGTGGTAACGTTACTGCTGGTGGTGCTGTTTGCGGCATCAACTCGGTTAACTTCAATGTTAACAGTGTTGCCAACGCCAACCTATACGAGTGGTCATTGACACCAGCTGCTGCTGGTAGCATCCAGATCAATGGTGACCCAAGCATTGGTGGTACTACTTCCCTAGCGTCTTTCAATAGCAGCTATACAGGTCCGGTTACTGTTGGTGTTAAAGCCATCAATGGTTGCGGCACTAGCACAGAGACCACATTTGGTTTCAACGTTGGTGGCGGTTCTGTTTCGTTCGATCCGAACAACGCAAACACCCTCGTCAGCACAGTTGGTGGTGGTCAGTGGGAGTTCAGCGGCTCGATCATCGGACCGTTCCAACCATTGTCTCCAGCTGTTACCCAGACTTCGCTTAGCCTAACCTCACCAGTACAAGCTGACGGATTCTATCGCTATAACAACGGTACCTGTCCTTCTAACGTGGTTTCTTACGTCTTGGTCGGATTGAGCAATGCACAGCTTGCCAACGCAATCAGCATCTACCCGAACCCAGCTCGCGAGTCGTTCCAGGTTGCAGCTACTGCGCTTGACGGTCGTGCAAATATCACTGTGTTCAACGGTGTTGGTCAGCTGGTTAAAGAGGCCTCTCTTGACCTTGCAGGTAGCATCTCTGGCAACACAACCATCAGCACTGATGGTATGGGCAAAGGCATCTACTTCGTTCGCGTTAGCACAGGCAAAGCCTCTACTATCAAGCGTGTCGTGATTCAATAAGCCTAGCCTCACTAGTCAGAGGGTAATGCCTCAGCCACTAGTAACTATATAGTATCCCAGATCGGACTTGGTGTAGCAATACGCCAAGTCCGATTTTTTTTGTTTCAAGAGTTGGCTTTTCAGTTGTTAGCCATGTTAAGCACCTTGGTTTCATTTGTTCAAGGCACCCAGCCCTAGCCATCGTTTGTTGGCCATAGCTGCTATCTGGCCATGATCTAGAAGCAACGGTTAGTGACCTGATGGATGCCGTTTTGGTGCCGGTAGTTTTGCCTGTACTAGTTCCGCAAAGTCCGATGTAGGAAGGGGATAGTCCAAGACTAATTCCGTCAACTAGATTGCCCTTTAGTTAGGTTGAATGCCTATTGCCGCTTTTACCAGCACCCGAAAGACTTGCCTTCTGGCTGGCTGGGTTTTGTATTGGCCTGGTATCAGTCATGTATCGGTCATTTATTTGGGGGGCTCAGTCCTAGCCCATGGATGTCTATTGACACAAATTACTGAACCGCAACGCCTAGCCTATAAATACCAAAGGGCCCTCACGCTAATGATCGTGAGGGCCCTTTGGGGTATGGGCGTGAATTACATGGTCTAGTAGTATCTACTAAAGCATGATGCCAGCGATGACATAGTCAGCTACCAGCAGGGCGATACAGCTATTGGTTACGGCATTGGTACTGGCAACACCGACCTCGAGTGATCCGCCCTTGGTATAGAAGCCTTCAAAAGCACTAATCGAGGTAATCAAGAAGCCGAACACAGTAGCCTTGACCAAGGCAAACAGAATGTTATAGGGTACAAATGAGGTCCTGATACCTTCGACATACTCCGAGTTGGTGATCAAACCAGAGGCAACCGCTCCAAGATAGCCACCAATAATACCAAGGAAACAGGATAAAATCGTTAGGAGGGGCACCATGGCCGTACCTGCGATAATCTTAGGTAAGGCCAGATAACTAGCTGAGTTGATACCCATGACGTCCAGAGCATCGATCTGTTCGGTGATGCGCATGGTGCCGAGGTTGCCTGCTATGTTAGAGCCCACCTTGCCAGCCAAAATCACACAAGTAAAGGTGGTGCTAAGCTCGAGCAGGACCATATCCCGGACAATGGTGCCTACGACCAGTTTCGGTACAAATGGGCTGAACAAATTGTGGGCTGTCTGCACCGCAGTAACCGCCCCGATGAATACCGAGACTACGGACACAATGAAGACGGACTTGGAGCCAATATTCACCATTTCGTCCATGATGAGGCCCGGATAGACAGAAAATCGCTCTGTTTGGCTCACGGTCTTGCCCAAGAAGATCATGTAGCGCCCAAGGGCCTTGATGAGTGTGAGCGGATTTAGGTTCATAGGGAGAAGATGAAGCCCTGCCTTGATTATTGCTAAGGCACAGACTAGGGACAAAGGTACTTAGATATGCCCTAGTAACATAGAGTTGGCTCAATCACTGGCATATCGGGTACGTGGGCAATCTGGATAGCTGTTGTTAACGCCGGTCTATTGGGTAAGATCCGTCCTTGATAAGGCATAAATTATACCTCGTTTTTGGCAATGGTTGTTTCGGCTTAGTGTCGGCCGCATTATCTACATGGTAAATACCAACGTGGCAGACTTTAGCCTAATGCAAAAAAAGGCCATCCTTGCCGTTGCAGGGATGGCCTTTTAGATTGGGGATCGTTACCCCAGCTTAGCTATCTGGATTAGCTGATCTTGTTCTTCTTCCAAGCATCGAGTACGAACGGTACCGCGATGTAGATGGTTGAGTAGGTACCGCTTAGCACACCAACAAGGAGTGCAAACGACATACCGCGAACGGTTTCACCACCGAATACCAGTAGGATCAGGACAACCAAGAACACGGTTGAGGCGGTAACCACGGTACGGCTAAAGGTGTTGTTGAGTGCACGGTTGAGCAGATCTGCACGGTCCACATCTTCGCCTTCTTCCTTGATCATTTCGCGGATACGGTCAAAGATAACGACCGTGTCATTAACCGAGTAACCCACGATGGTCAAGACGGCAGCGATGAAGTTCTGGTCGATCTCGAGGGTGAAAGGCAACAGGTCTTTGCCGATAGAATAGAGGACGATAACCACCAAAGCATCGTGGAAGATAGCGATGGTCGCACCAAGGGCATATTCCCAGCGGCGGAAACGGATCCAGATGTAGCCGAAGATACCGATTAGGGCGATGATCACGGCGATCAAGGATTTGCTACGGATGTCTTGGGCGACAGTTGGGCCGACTTTAGCGCTAGACTTGATTTCGTACTTGGCACCTACTTTGTCAAGGCCAGCTTTAACAGCAGTTTCCACCTTGATGGCGGCATCTTCTGACTGGTCAGTGATTAGGTAGTTGGTCGTGATTTTGACACGTGAGGCTTCGCCAAAGGCCTTAACTTCTGGTGAGCTTTGGAGGTTACCAGACAGGGCATCACGGACTTGATCAGTAGTGACGTCTTTGTCGAACTGGACGATATAGCTCCAGCCACCGCTGAAATCAACACCATAGTTCAGACCACGAACGGCAATCAGGGCCAAGCCACCGAAGATCAGGATGCTTGAGGCGATGTAGGCGATTTTACGTTTGCCAACAAAGTCAAAGTTGACGTTTTTGAACGCATCCTTCGAGAGGCTGGTCCAGAAGCCAATGCTCTGTCCTTTTGATAGGCGACGCTCGTTCAGCAAACGGGTCACGTAGATCGAGGTGAAGAGGGAGGTGATGATACCCAAGATCAGGGTTGAGGCAAACCCTTGGACAGGTCCGCTACCGAAGTACACCAGAACCGCACCTGCAATCAGGGTGGTGATGTTAGCATCCCAGATAGAACTAGAGGCCATTTTGTAGCCATTGTCAATCGCCAGCGCCAATGGCACACCTTCGCGTAGCTCTTCTTTGATACGTTCGTTAATCAGTACGTTCGCATCCACGGCCATACCAATGGTCAGGACAATACCCGCAATACCTGGCAGGGTCAATACTGCATTGAACTGAACCAGTGCACCGAGGATAAACACGATGTTGATCAAGACGGCGATATCAGCCACAAAGCCAGAGGTGCTGTAATAAGCCACCATGAACAGGATGATCACCAAGAAACCGACCAAGATTGAGATCAAGCCTTGTTGGATAGACTCAGCACCAAGGGTAGGACCAACGACAGATTCTTCAACGATCCGGATAGGCACAGGCATTTTACCAGCCTTCAGTATGTTCTCAAGGTCACTTGCTTCTTCGATGGTAAAGTTGCCGCTGATGCTGCTGCTACCGTTCGGGATCTCTCCTTGTACGGTTGGTGCACTCTGGACACGGTTATCAAGGACGATTGCGATTGATTTGCCAACGTTGGCACGGGTCAAGTTGCGCCAAATGCGTGCTCCTTCAGGCTTCATTGACATGTTGACCGAGTTACGGCCACGCTCGTCGATATCACGATAGGCACTTGCTACCTCTTCGCCACCTAGCTGTGCATTGCCTTCACGGGTAGTTTTGAGGGCATACATCATCAAGAAAGGTTTGCCATTGCCACCATTATCGTCTGGTTTGCTCTGCCAGAGGATACGCATGTTGCTAGGCTTGAACTTCTGGACATCTGGAAGGCTCAAGATGCGGTTGATGTTCGCGGTGTCTTTGACAAGGGCGAAGATGCCGCGGCCATAAGGGTCAATGCTGATAAGGCGACGCAAGGTTTTGCTAACTGCAGTGTCTTTTTTGGCTGTGTCGGCAGGTTTGCTAACATCGGCTGTTTTGCTGTCGCTATCGGTTTTTGCAGTTGCGCTGTCCGAAGTTGTAGGCAGGGCACCAGCAAGGGTGGCACTATCAGGTTTGGCGGCAGCTACTTCGTCTTCTTTGACTAGTTTGTTGCCAGAACGCTCCTGCAAGACCATGTAGTCATTGAGCTTCTGATAGAATGGGATAAACTCCTGCACGGTGAAGGTCTCGTAGAACTCGAGCTTGGCTATGCCTTGCAATAGTTTACGTACACGCTCTGGGCTTTCGACGCCCGGTAGCTCGATCTGGATGCGGCTAGTGCCTTGTAGGCGCTGGATGTTCGGCTGGGTAACACCAAACTTATCAATACGAGCACGTAGGATCTCGAACGTACGGTCAAGGGTACCGTTTACCTCGTCATTCAGGTACTTCAGGACCTCTTCGTCTTTTGAGGACAGGTTGATGATACGGTCGTTGGTACGATTGCTAAAGATGCTAGCAAGCGTTGTACCATTTGATACGGCCTTGAACTCTTTGTAGAACAGTGCCACAAAGTCGCTATTGCTGACCTCTACACTGCTGGCTTGGGCAGCCTTCAGGGCCTGCTGGAAAGCAGGATTTGGGTTGTTATTGGCCAAAACACGTAGGATGTCAGCACCGCTCACTTCCATCGTGACGAACATACCACCCTTGAGGTCAAGTCCCAATTTGATTTCTTGGTTCTTGGCGTCCTTGTAGGTGAAGCTCATGATACCTAGATCCAGCACGGGTTCGGTCCACATGCTATCCAGATAGGCTTGTTTTTTGCGCAGATCGACTTCGCCAGTTTTGGTGTCGGTTGCAAAGCTGCGGGCATCATCCTCGACGTTGTTGGCCACAAACGTGAACGAGAGGTAGTAGATGCAGAGGGCTGTAAACACGATGGTTACAAACCAATATAGACCTCGTTGTTGCATAACGGGGGGGAGAAAAGGGGGGATTGGTGGGTAATAATGATTAGACGACTGCTGCCAAGCAAGTTCTAGCTGCCGTAGCATTAGATCAGGAGGTGCTTGGTTGTGGTCATTAGGCTGATGTCATAATCGACCCAATTTGTTGTGGGATCAATTATCAGCCATAGAGCCCTATGTTTTCAGCGGTTTGAGTGGGTAGATTTCGTCATCGGCACCACTTAAAGGACAATGTACTTGTCGTGGCAAATGCAGAAGAGGGCTGCTTATTAGCTATAACTATGGCGCATTGGCCACGATACTTGTCCTGAGGATGCAGCGCGTAAGCAAAACTGGCATCCGGAGTGCATACTGTGCATGGACAATGAGCTTGGCCCGGACGACACCTATACTATATGGTATAACATCTGGCCGGATGAACTCAAGAAAAGCAGGGACTGTTGTGCTGACAGGGGCTCCGGGGGCTTGCGCTTGGTGCAGCTCGGTACCTGTTGGCAGGTTGGCTTTTTCGGGTTGTTTGTGGGCACCCGAGCTTAGCTTTACAGCCTTAGCACTATGGGCGACGGCTGCCAAGTGGCTCTGCCGCGCCTTGATGGAGTTGGTCGTCAGCAGCTGCTGGCCCACTACTGCCGACAGCATAGCCATGATCAGCAGCCATGAGGCAGCTGTCAGAGACCAATGTTGTGGATAGGCGGTTTTCATCAGGGGGCAAAGGTAACAATAATAATTAGTTTGGCACAATAGGCCCTCTAAGGTTGGGTTTGGCAGCTTTATACCAATATCTTTGCACACTTGCCTAGCCCAAAGCTGGTTCTTTGTGCGTTTTGATACTTGGCCTAGATCTTTTAGGCCTCGGAACGAAACCCCAAACCTCAACCAGAAGTTATGCAGGTAGTTTGTTTTTTGTTCGGACCAAGGCTCGTCGTTCGGCCACAATGCCCTAGGACACCAAGGCCAACCCTCAAAACTTCATCACCCAATACTTATGCAAGTTTCTTCCCCGCAGGACTATTTGCCCATCATTATCCAGTTCGCCTTGGCCTTAGGCTTCGTCGTGCTCTCGATGATCGCCTCGCATGCCATCGGCCCCAAACGCAAAGCCAAAGTGAAGGACGAGCAGTGGGAGTGTGGTATCGAGTCCGTTGGTGATGCGCGGGCCCCTATCTCGATCAAGTATTTCTTGGTTGCTATCTTGTTCGTTTTGTTTGACGTCGAGGTCATCTTTATGTACCCGTGGGCAGTGAACTTTAGGTATCTAGGCTGGATCGGCTTTGTGGAGATGGTTATCTTTATGAGCTTCCTGCTGACTGGCTATTTCTATATCATCAAGAAGGGCGTCCTTAATTGGGAGTAGTCCTGTTAGTCGGCACTAAGCCGACAGAGATTCAACATTAACATTTCGCCCCTACACAACAGACAAGGTTATGGCAGTGAAAATGGTAGAAGCGCCTGAAGGCATCGAAGGCCAAGGTTTCTTCGCAACTTCGTTCGAAAAAGTAGTAGGTCTGGCCCGCGCCAACTCGTTATGGCCTTTGCCCTTCGCAACATCATGCTGCGGCATCGAGTTTATGGCCACGATGGCTAGCCATTATGACCTAGCACGTTTTGGCAGTGAGCGTCCTAGCTTCAGCCCACGTCAGGCAGATATGCTGATGGTGATGGGTACCATCGCCAAGAAGATGGCCCCGATCCTGAAGCAGACCTACGAGCAAATGGCCGAACCACGTTGGGTTATTGCTGTAGGTGCTTGCGCTAGCAGTGGCGGCATCTTCGATACTTACTCGGTCCTGCAGGGTATTGACAGGGTAATTCCAGTCGATGTTTATGTGCCAGGCTGCCCACCACGTCCTGAGCAGATCTTGGAAGGCGTGATGCAGATCCAGGAGCTCGCCAAAAATGAGTCGCTGCGTTACCGCAATAGCGAGGCTTATGCAGCCAAGCTGGCCCGCTACAACATCGAGACTGAGGGTAAACTGCTTTACAGCCTTTAGTAGCCCTCTATTCAATTCATACCGCACAGTATCCTCCTGACCCGGACCATCTATCTATGCTGACCAACGAACAAGTACTGGCAGATATCAACAGCAAGTTTGGCGACTATGTGACCGATGTTGCTGATCCTTTTGGGATGTTGACCTTCACGACAACACGCGAAAAGCTGGTCGATCTCTTTAGGTATCTGTATGATCATAAGGAGTTCCAGTACCAGTTCCTGACCACCCTTTGTGGTATCCACTATCCTGACCAAGTTGGTCGCGAGCTTGGTGTGGTCTACCACTTGCATAGCCTAGTCCAGAACCACCGGATCCGGATTAAAACCTTTGTGTCGATCGATAATCCGTTGGTACCAACGCTGACTGGCATATACAATAGCGCCAACTGGCAGGAGCGTGAGACTTATGACTTCTTCGGGATCGAGTTCACGGGTCACCCAGACCTACGTAGGATCATGAACGTGGATGAGATGGACTACTTCCCACTTCGGAAGGAATATCCGCTAGAAGATCAACAACGTCGTGACAAAGACGACCGTATGTTCGGCCGCTAGGCCTACGTTGCCTGATTCTGAATCCCAAACGATATCAATGTGCCGAACTGGCTAAGGCCAAGACGGACACCTCACCATAACAACTCGCCCCATCATAACCTGGCCTTATGGACTATAACTTAGCCACCGCAGCCACTGCCCCAGACAAAGAGCTGGTGCACTATGTCAACGAGCTGACAACCATTAACCTTGGCCCAACACACCCTGCAACGCATGGTGTGTTCCAGAACGTGCTCAAGATGGATGGCGAGAAAATCGTATCAGCAGATACCACGGTTGGCTATATCCACCGTGCGTTCGAAAAGCTGGCCGAACATCGCCCCCTTTATCAAATCACGCCGATCACCGATCGCCTTAATTATTGCAGCTCGCCCATCAATAACATGGGTTGGCACATGACGGTCGAGAAGCTATTGGGTGTCCAAGTCCCAAAACGTGCCCAGTACATCCGTGTTATCATGATGGAGTTGGCCCGTATTTCGGACCACATCATCTGTAACAGCATCTTGGGAGTAGATACAGGTGCATTTACAGGCTTCTTGTACGTGTTCCAGATGCGTGAGAAGATCTATGAGATCTACGAAGAAATCTGTGGCACTCGCCTGACGACCAACATGGGCCGTCTTGGTGGTATGGAGCGTGATCTTAACGAGCGAGCCATCACCAAACTGCGGGCCTTCCTGAAGGAGTTCCCTGTTGTGTTGCAAGAGTTTATCGACTTGTTCGAGCGCAACCGTATTTTTATGGACCGTACCCTAGGTGTAGGTGCGATTTCTGCCGAAATGGCCCTCAACTATGGCTTTACGGGGCCTAACCTCCGTGCAGCTGGTGTTGACTATGATGTCCGTGTACATGAGCCATACAGCAGCTACGAGGACTTTAAGTTCGAGATCCCGGTCGGCACCATTGGTTGTACTTACGACCGTTTCTTGGTGCGTAATGAGGAGATGTGGCAGTCTGTTAGCATCATCCAGCAGGCACTAGACAACCTACCAAATGATGGCTTCGCTGCCGATGCTGAACACTATTACCTTCCGCCTAAGCAAGAGGTTTATCGGAGTATGGAAGCTCTGATCTACCACTTCAAAATCGTGATGGGAGAGATCGATGCCCCAGTTGGCGAGGTCTATCACAGTGTCGAAGGTGGCAATGGCGAGCTTGGTTTCTACCTAGTGAGCGATGGGGGCCGTGCGCCTTATCGCCTGCACTTCCGCCGTCCATGTTTTATCTACTACCAAGCCTACCCTGAGATGATCAAAGATATGGTCCTCTCGGATGCGATCGTGTTGCTGAGCAGCATGAATGTCATCGCGGGTGAGTTGGATGGGTAATAGGCCAAAGCCAAAATCATCAACAACCAACTTACGACTTCCACCAAACTGAAACACTGTTCTGAAGCACTAGTCTGCTAAAATAATTAGAAGACTTGTGTGCCCTTGGGGACTCAATCCCAAACTGGACAGTCATAATAATACTAGTCCCCCTACTGCCCAAATAAGTCACAGTCCTTATGAATGAAACTAGTCAAGATATCGACTTCACCTTCAGCCCTAACGAACTAGTAGAGGCTAAGCGCCTGATCGCTAAGTTTCCGGAGGGCAAACAAAAGTCTGCCGTACTTGGGTTGCTCCACATGGCGCAAGCCAAATGGGGCTGGGCATCTGTGCCAGCAATGGATTATGTTGCCTCCTTGCTAGACATCAACCCGATTGAGGTCTATGAGGTAGCCACGTTTTACACCATGTTCCATCTGGACAAAACGGGTAAATACGTGCTAGAGGTATGCCGCACCAGTCCTTGTTGCCTATTGGGTGCCGAGGAAACTGTCGAAAGGCTAGAGGCGAAACTAGGCATCAAGGTTGGCCAGACCACCCCAGATGGCTTGTTCACTCTCAAGGAGGTTGAGTGTTTGGCTGCCTGCGGTTTCGGCCCAGTGATCCAGATCCATGAGACCTACCACGAGCACATGACTCCGGATAATGCTGAGCAGTTAGTAGACACACTTACTTCGCAGGCTTTGGCTCAAAACTAGGCGACACTATGGAAGGCAACAAGGTTAGAATCTGGCTCTCGTTCGATCTGAACTTCAAGACAGACCCAACTCCTCTATATAAGTGGTTGGCTGACAATGATGCGCAAGATTGTGGGATTGCGGTGGCAACCTTATCATATGATTGGGATCATGTCTCTGACCTTCATAAGGTTGTTGAGCATGATTTGCGAGAGGCTGGACTTTCAATTGTCGACGGTGATAGAATCTACCTAGTGGCGCCTATTCGTGATGAAGATGGTACGACACGTGAGATAGGTAAATTCCTGTTCGGCGGGCGCCAAAGGGCTGTTTGGGATGTATATACCGTCAAAAATGCAGCTGCTGATGAATAGTGCCTTAGCAGATACTGGATATTGGAAGGCCTTACTGAAAGTGCAGGATCCTTATTCAAGCGCATCTGAGAAGGTACGTAGGGATTTTATCCGTCAAGGTGTCAAGTTCCTTTGCCCTTGGCCTTGTGTTTATGAGACCTTAAACACCGAGGTGCTTGGCAAATGGGAGGTCCAAACCTCATTTCAGAAACGCCTTAAAACCATTTTATTGCACGTTGAGTTCGTTGACGATGAACCTTATCGAGATGAATCAATGGCAACCTTTTCGGAGTTCAGGTCCACGCTACCTCCACATTTACATAAAGCTAGCCTTGTTGACCGCATCGTTTGGGCAATGATAGCAGACCCTACGCTCCGCATCACCCACTTTGTCCACGGCAACCCATCTGATTTTAACGCGGTTAAGGGTTACTTTCCACGGATCCAAACCATAGACCTGACCCAATAATCAACCTATCATGGCCATCAAAATACTATCCGAACACTTTAACACTCCCGGGATTGAGACCCTAGAGGTGTACCGTGCTAAGGGCGGCTACCGTGCTGTCGAGAAAGCGCTTAAGACCATGTCGCCAGACGAGGTGGTCGAAGAGGTCAAAAAATCTGGCCTTCGTGGCCGTGGCGGCGCTGGCTTCCCGACGGGCATGAAGTGGTCTTTCATCGATAAAAAGAGTGGCAACCCACGCTATTTGGTCTGCAATGCGGACGAAAGCGAGCCGGGTACGTTCAAGGACCGCCATCTGATGGCTAAAAGCCCACACTCGCTAGTTGAGGGAATGATCGTGAGTAGCTATGCCTTAGGGGCAAACCTGTCCTATATCTACATCAGGGGTGAGCTTTTGTACGTCCTGCGTATCCTAGAAAAAGCGATTGCAGAAGCATACGCTGCGGGTCTGCTCGGTAAAAACATCATGGGCACTGGCTATGACCTAGACCTGTTTGTTACCCCTGGCGGTGGTGCCTATATCTGTGGTGAAGAAACTGCCCTGATCGAAAGCCTGGAGGGCAAGCGTGGTAATCCGCGTAACAAGCCGCCTTTCCCAGCTGTCAAAGGCCTGTGGCAGAACCCAACAGTGGTCAACAACGTCGAGACGATTGCCGCTGTGCCCTGGATCGTCAATAACACAGGCGACGAGTATGCCAAAATTGGCATCGGTCGCAGTACAGGCACCAAGTTGATCTCAGCTTGTGGACACCTGAACAAACCGGGTGTTTATGAAATTGAGCTCGGTGTCCCCGTCGAGGAGTTTATCTACAGTGACGAATACTGTGGTGGTATCTGGAAAGGACGCAAGCTGAAAGCAGTTGTTGCAGGAGGCTCTTCTGTGCCAATCTTGCCAGCTGAGCTGATCCTGAAAACTGCTAATGGCGAAAACCGCCTGATGAGCTATGAGTCCCTCAGTGATGGCGGATTTGCGACGGGCACAATGCTGGGCTCTGGTGGTTTCATTGCCTATGACGAGACTAGCTGCATTGTTCGTAATACCTGGAACTTTAGCCGTTTCTACCACCACGAGAGCTGTGGCCAATGTAGCCCATGTCGTGAGGGGACTGGCTGGATGGAAAAGGTCCTGCACCGCATCGAGAATGGACATGGTTCAATGCACGACATCGACTTGCTGGTTGATGTGGCTAAAAAGATAGAAGGCAACACCATCTGCCCACTAGGCGATGCTGCTGCTTGGCCTGTCGCTAGTGCGATCCGCCATTTCCGTCATGAGTTTGAGTGGCACATCCAGCACCCGGCAGAGGCCACCAAACCAGGTGCCGTTTATAAGCCAGAATTTGCCGCTGTGACTGCATAAATTGCAGTTCACACCATTTGTTAAGCATACTATACTACTTTTGCCATGTCGATGGTGCCATTTGGCTAAACGACGTGGCTACAAACCAGTGATCAGGGGTCATAGCATAAATGCGACCCCTACTTATCAAGGATACAGGAATGGCAACAATCACCTTTGATGGTATAGAGGTAGAGGTACCAGACAACAGCACCATCCTCCAGGCTGCCCGCAAAATCGGCGGTAGCGTGGTGCCACCAGCCATGTGCTATTACGAGCCGCTCAAAGGCAGTGGTGGTAAATGCCGTGCTTGCTTGGTCAAGGTTACTGCTGGGTCTGCCAAGGACCCTAGGCCAATGCCTAAACTAGTTGCTAGCTGCATCACACCCGTCCAGGATGGGATGATCGTCGAGAACACCCTCAACGAAGAGGTACTCAAGACACGCAAAGGCATTGTTGAGTTCCTGCTCATCAACCACCCGCTTGATTGCCCGATCTGTGATCAGGCTGGTGAGTGCGACCTCCAGAACTTTGCTTTCGAGCACGGAACTGTGGCCCAACGCTATGAAGAAGAACGCCGCACCTATGATATGGTGGACATCGGCCCTTACATTAAGCTGCACATGAACCGCTGTATCCTGTGCTACCGTTGCGTTTACACGGCTGACCAGCTGACCAACAAACGGGTACATGGTGTCCTCAACCGGGGCGATCATTCTGAAATCGGTACCTACATTGCCAATAGCATCGAGAACGACTTTAGCGGTAACGTTATTGACGTATGCCCAGTAGGCGCATTGACAGACAAAACCTTTAGGTTCAAGAACCGTGTTTGGTTCACCAAACCAGTTGATGCCCACCGTGATTGCCCAACTTGCTCTGGCAAGGTAGTACTCTGGTATCGTGGTGCTGACGTCCTGCGCGTAACGGCCCGCAAAAATGCCTATAACGAGGTCGAAGAGTTCATCTGTAACACCTGCCGCTTTGACAAAAAAGCCAC
>CANHWS010000040.1 GCA_947464365.1 Cytophagaceae bacterium
CCTTGTCACCCACGGATGTATGCCGCCTAACCCGAATACCGACGTTGCTCAGCTCCACGCCCATCCACTGGGCATTGGTGTTGACAATCTGACCGAACAAAATCTCATCCCCAATCGTGATGAGCTCGGCATATACATTAGGGTCTAGGGTGCTATCAGCGGCTGTTTGTTGGCTACTCATATAAGGTTGGCGGTCGCGACTTTTGGGTTTGGGGGTAATACTTTGTTAGTTTTTTATGATTTGATGAGGTCGGATCCTGCTGCTCACAACTAGTACTGATCAGGCGGTAGACGTTTGGCCAATATCATTCCCTGAGCCCAATTGTAACCTGTATCCTTGATGATCATGCTGTCAGCGGCAGTAAGCCTATCCTTTTCACTTATCATTCGCACTATCCTTAACGCATCCGACTTGTCGGACTGCCAAGGCAATAGGTAGTAGGCTAGCCCACTTTTATAGGCCTTTTGTTCCGCAAACTGTTTCAATGGCGACAAGGCTGGTATTTCCTTAGGCTGGCTAATCAACCAAGACGAAACACCAAAAACCAAGCCATACATCATTGGTTGGCCCAAAACCAACAGTCCCCAGGTCCAGACCCTCAAATTCAAAATAGACAGACTACCAGTTGTTAGGGCCGGTCCTGCACCACCGACCACAGTGCTGGGCCATGGGAGACGCGACAGCAGATGGGCCAATAAAATAAAGACCGTTATATAGGCAGGTCCGTAGAATGGCTGGACTTGCAGATTCCCAAAACGGCAAACATAGGCCAAGTGCAGGGCCAAGGAGCTACCAAGTAACAAAAGTAGCCCGTCAGCCAGTACCAACCTTTGTGATACGGCAGATCGAACATACCTGTTCGTCAGGCTGAAAACAGTAACGACAATTGCTAAGCCTGCAAGGCCAAAATTATAGGCAAACAGGCCTGCACCAACTAATATACCCTTCAGCAGACCTAAGGGATCTGCAATAAGGATCGTTTCTTGATGCATCCGGTCGAACAAAACATCCAATAAGGCCTCCGAAATAGGCAACGAAAGCCGCCACATCGGGAGCAAAACTAACGGACTAGCAACTAAGATCATTATGCTAAATCCACCTACTAAAGCCACCATACCAGAGCCCAATCCGATGCCTGATTTTCGGCCTCGTATCCAGATGCTGAGCAAAATGGTCGGTATCAGCAACAGGTGGCCAATATGGACCATCAAAGTTATGCCCGTCCAAATAACCGCTACCAAGATCCGACGCCATGGCCATTGGCCGTGTTTAGGTTGGCTATCCAGCATCCAAAACAAAAGCCTCCATTGGACCACCAAACAAAACCAATAGAGCGTGTACACCTCGGGGATCTCGGCATGGCGCCAGAACGTAAAACTAAGTCCCATAACCAACATCAACCCGACCCTGATCTTGAGCCCGAGTTGCCTCTGGTGATAGATGCCGTCCAACTGCCAAAGGGTCAGAAGCGCAAATACAGCACTAAAAAACCATAACGATGTCGGCAACCCGAAAGGCAATACCCTGACACCTATATATAGGAGTAGTTGATAAAGTAGATGGCTTGTAGCATTGGTACTGAGATCTAGCACGGGATCAGTAGCTGCAAGGGCAAACCCAAGTCCATCTCCGAAAGGAATATGCAAACCACGACCAAACCAATAGATAATACCCAGAACCAAAAGGGCAACTCTGATAGGCCATTTTGGGACGGAAGCATGGCCAATATGGGTGGCTGTGTGGGTCATCAAGGCAAATATCATCCAAAACAGAAAGATCGACACAACAAACAACCCAAGACCATGCAGACGATGCAACCCCTAGCTGGATTATGATGCCAATCTAGATATAGCTGCTGTTTGGTAAATTGTTGCCGATATTGCAGGCCTAACCACTACTAAGGCCATTGGAGCCCTCCTGAATAGGATTTAGGTTTAGAAACCAATGAGTCAAAGATTCCATCCGACCAACCTGTCAATGGCTATCCCCATCAAACGCACACAGGGCCGCATCACCATTATCTTTAATCCTATTGCAGGTCAGCGCAAAAAGGTCAATCTACCAGCAATGGTCCGAGCTGCTAATGTTTCGGGTCTTGAGATCGAGATCGTGCCGACTGCAAGGCCCAACCATGCGACGGAGCTCGCACAGGAGGCGATGGCCAAAGGGGCAACCCTGATCATTGCGGCTGGTGGGGACGGCACCATTAACGAAGTGGCCCAAGCCTTGATGGGTACCAATGTGGCCCTCGGGATCATCCCACTCGGATCGGGGAACGGACTGGCACGCCATCTCAGGATTCCCCTCAACCCAACGGAGGCATTGCACCTTGCCCTCAATAGCCCCAGCACAGCTGTAGATGTGGCGTTGCTGAACGGGACCCCATATCTCTGTACTGCCGGCGTAGGATATGATGCCGAGGTAGCACAAACCTTTGCACAGATCGCCGCCAAACATGGGCGTGGTTTCCTTAACTATCTTTTGGCTGGCTGGAAAGCTTATAATCGGTTTAGACCTGAGCATTACCTTGTCACCATAGACGGACAACAGATGGAGCTAGACGCGTTCAGCATCACTGTGGCCAATGCCAGCCAATTTGGTAACGATGCCATCATTAGCCGGACAGCCAGCCTGACCGACGGCCTACTAGATGTTTGTATTATCAAACCCTTTCCTTGGCTAAAAGGTGCGGAAATGACCTTTAGGCTATTTGGTGGTCAGCTAGAGCAAAGTCCGCTATACCATAGGGTGCGAGCAAAAGAGGTCAGTATAAAACGTACCAAGCACGGCTGGTTGCACTTTGATGGCGAACCCCACCTGATGCCTCCTCACCTAAGTTTCAATATTCAGCCAGGTTGTATGCTGTTGGTCGGCAAACAATACTAACAAGGTTATAGGGTTGACCTCGTTGTGGTCAAAAAAACTGGACTAGCGGCAAATGGTGTACTTTAAGCGGCAATATTTTGCGCAAGACCAAAAAATACCCATATTGCCTCGTAGCCTATGCAGCACCTTGCTAACATAGCAGCGTTTCAGACAAAGTCCACCCATCCACACCGCCCCTGTGCTAGACAACTACTGCCTAGTTATCGATGATATGCACCCCGACCTTAGGGGCCGGCTCGAGGCCATAGGTCTCAGCATGACATATAGGCCAGGGATCGACAAGGACGAGCTGCTCAGGCTTCTGCCACAATATGCCATCCTGATCTGCCGCACACGCATATATATAGGTGAAGAAATATTCGCCCAATGTCCTGGGCTTCGGCTGATTGTGCGGGCTGGTGCGGGGCTTGATGATATTGATCTAGAAGCTGCCGCACAACACCAGATAACGGTGCTGAATGCGCCAGAAGGAAATCGGGACTCCGTGGCCGAACATACAGTAGGTCTTTTACTTGCCCTCCTGAACAAAATTCCGTCAGCCAACAACCGGACCAAAGATTTTTTTTGGGAAAGAGAGCAACACCGAGGCAACGAAATCCTCGGCAAAACTGTCTCCTTATTAGGATACGGCAATATGGGGCAGTCAACCGCCCAGCGTCTTGCCGGGTTTGGCTGCCGATTATTGGCATTTGACAAGTACAAAGACCAATGGCCGACCAATGGGGCACAGCAAGCCACAATGGACGAAGTTTTTGATCAAACCGATATCCTGCTGATACACCTACCATTGACGCCCGAAACAAAAGGGATGTGCGACCTTAAGTTCTGGAAAAGGTTCCGCAAACCCATTTGGGTCCTGAATACAGGACGAGGCCCTATCATCAACCAAAGCGGGCTGCTATTGGCACTCGAGGATGGTTTGGTGCTAGGTGCCGCACTGGATGTGCTCGAAAATGAAAAGTTCGAGAGCCTAAGCCCAGCGCAAAGGGACGAAATATACCAACTTGCCCAGAGACAGAACGTGATTTTAACACCTCATGTTGCTGGCTGGACCCACGAAAGCTACAGACGGCTGAACGAGATCGTTGTTTTGCGAATAGCAAATTGGCAAAAAACACACCCAAACATTGCCTTTACCGAGGTTACATGAGTGTTTTAGGTGCCTTATTTATCTATTTTCAAAAAAAAAGAGCGCCAGTCTTGTCTGGTATTATACCAAGTCTAAATTTGTACCTTGTGCTAAATGTTTAGCATTTAGTTCACGTTCGGTTAACATTATGAGAAACTTCTTACGACAGGTTCTTACCCTGTTCGCCCTTGTGGTTAGTACAGCAGCCCTGGCACAGAATGGTAGGATTATTGGTAAGGTCTTTGACGCCAAAACAAAGGAACCTATTCCCTTCGCAGGTGTCAAGATCTCTTCCGGAGGGGCTGAGCGCGGTGGCGCCCAGACAGACATCAATGGCGAATTCAGATCCGCCCCGCTGACCCCTGGCAACTATGATGTCAAGGTCGTGAGCACTGGCTACCAACCACAAGTCATTAGTGGCGTGTCTGTCAGCGTTGACGCAACTACCCGCATCGATATCAAAATGAGTGAAGTAGGTATCGAAAAGGAAAAGATTGTTGTCACTGCCTATAAAAAGCCTCTTGTGGACAACCCCGCTGGTGGTATCAGGAACAACATCACAGCCAAGGAGCTAGAGCGCAAGCCTACTCGGAGCATTGCTGCCATTATTGCGCAGGGTGCTAACGTGGTGTCCAGCGATGTCGGTGGTGACCTTAACGTCCGTGGTGCACGTAGTGGCGACAATGCCTACTATGTCAACGGTATTAGGGTGCCTAATGGCTCGCTACCACCTGTCGAGGCAATCGAAGAGATCAGCACCATCGTTGGTGGCGTTCCGGCCCAATATGGCGATGCACTCGGTGGTGTCGTTACAATCACGACCAAGTCTGCTCCTTCAAAGTTTAGGGGTAGCCTCCAACTCGAGACCAGCGCGCCGTTTGACAAATACGGATATAACCTCTTAGCTGGATCCCTATCTGGACCACTATATAAGGTAGTCGATAAAACTGACTCGTCCGAAGAAGCCAAAAACGGCAATCCACGTAAACGCTCTCTGTTTGGTTTCTACACCAACTTCCAGTACAGTGATGTTGCTGATGGTAGCCCTTCAGCTTTAGGATACTGGCGTGCAACAGATGCTACCATCAATAGCCTACGTGCAAACCCAGTACGCAGTAACCAAGCCGGTACAGGCTATATCTCAAACGCTAACTTCCTTACTCAGGATGCGTTCCAGAAGGTATCTGCCAATCCCAATACCTATCGTTCATCAATCCAGGGCAATGCCAATATTGATTTTCAGCCAAGCAAAAACATCTTGCTAACTGCTGGTGGCAACATCAACTGGAGTCGTGCAAGGTTCAATGGCGAAGACAACCTCTTCAACTATCCATCTGCACCTGTCGGCTATAACTACACCTGGAACGCATTCTTGCGTTTCCGCCAAACCTTCGCACAGGATGCTAAGGGTTCATTCAAAAACTTCTTCTACCAACTCCAGGCGGATATTAACCGTACCGGAAGCTGGTCAGAGGATGTCGTACACGGCACCAACCAAAGCCGCTACAATTACGTAGGTGCTTTCCGCGACAGCCTTGGAGACGTTACCCTATTACCAGGTGGCAACCGCACATTCCCACGTTATGATCCTTCTACTGGTCGTGTTGATAGCAACTTTACTCTTGCAAGCAACAGCAACACCACTGTTGTGCTCAAGAACCAGCAATTGGGCCTCATCTTCAATGGTTCTGATATCAACCGCGATCTGAGCAACTATAACACGTTTATTTTTGGTCAACGTCCCCTCTTCCTGCAGAATGCGACAACAGCCGACATCACTAATGGCTTCTTGTTGTCACGTGGTGTCGGGATCAACGGATCTGGTGCCCTACCTTATGGCTACTCCTACCCAGGAAATACAGCTGTCGGTGGTTTCATGAGTCCTGTTGGGCAAAACCAAGCTGGTTTTGGCAAAAATATCTCAGATCAATTGGCTCTGACTTTGCAAGCTGGTGCTGACCTTGGTAACCACACCTTCCGTGTTGGTCTTGAGTTTCAGCAACGCTTTATCGCTAGCTATGGCGGCCCAGGCCAAGGTATTTGGAACCGTGCAAGGATCCTTTCCAATCGGCAGTTTGACGGCAACACCATCATCGATACTGTATCAAGGATAAACCCGAACGATCCATCACGTCGTTTGCTTGAAGTGTTCTTCACAGACCATGTTAACCGTAACGGCAATACAGATCGTGCTGTTGGGCAAACAGACTTTGACTACAATCTACGTCGCTCATTGGGTATGAATACCCTAGGCAACAACCGCATCAACATTGACGAGTTAAACCCTGACCAGCTGAACCTTAAATTGTTTTCAGTATCCAACATTCTGGACCAAGCAGGTGCTCCTATCTCTAACTGGATCGGTTATGACCCGTATGGCAACTCAACAGGAGAACTATTCAATACCAAAACGGATTGGAACTCGTTCTTTACCGATACTGTCAACCGTCCGATCGTTGCTTTCCGCCCTACCTATATAGCAGGCTACATCGAAGACAAATACGAAATCCAGAACCTAACCGTTCGTCTGGGTGTCCGCTTCGAGCGTTATGATGTCAATCAACCAGTACTGAAAGACAAATACAGCTTCACTAACCTATTACAGGTTAAGGATGTCAACTTCAGTAAATTTGGTGGCAATTATACCAAGCCAGCCAACATTGGTGACGACTACGCCATTTATGTTGACAATGATGCCTCTGGTTATGACGGCACAGAAGCATCGCAACAAGGATATCGTGTCCGTGGTTTCCGGAGTGGTGACAGGTTCTTCACTGCAAGTGGTATCGAAACCAATAACTTCAATGATGTGTCTGTCAGCGGACAACTTAACCCTTGGTACAACATCTCGAACCTAGCTAACGACCCAATTCTAGGTCCTTTAGCCCGCGAGCGTAAAGTTACCCTCGATGCATTCTCGCCATATCAGGCCAAGTGGTTGGCCCTGCCACGTATTTCCTTGACCTTCCCGATCAACGAGAACTCTAACTTCTATGCCTATTATGATCAGTTGGCCCAACGCCCACTGAACCAAGGTGGCGGATTTAACAACACCACCGCACTCAACTATTATGCTGCGGCCCTTCAAGGCAATGGCGTTAACCCAACATTCGGCAATGCTGGTCAATACATCAGCAACCCGAACCTACAGCCACAAACCAAGATTGACTATGCAGCTGGTTTCCAGCAAAAGCTAGCCAGCAATATGGCCTTGAAGTTTAATGCCTATTACACTGAGGTGAAAGACCTCATCCAGATCGTCCGGATTAATGGTGGTTACCCCAACAGCTACCTCACAGATGGCAATCAGGACTTTAGTGTCATGCGCGGTACCAGCATCGAATTCGACTACCGTAACCCGGATGACGAAAAGAGCGGTCTTGAGTTTGACGCTAGTTACACACTTCAATTTGCCGAAACCTCAGCCAGTAACTTTGCAGCTGCGCAGCTGCAGAACACCTCAAACCCCAACTTGAGGACTACTGTGCCGAGTGGTGTTGACCCACGTCATGCCTTCAAACTGAACATTGACTACCGCATCGTTAAAGGTGACGGCCCGACTATTGCTGGGTTTAAGCCGTTCCAAAACATGGGTATCAATATGCAGTGGGTAGCATTGAGTGGCAACCCGTATACCAGATTCGTTCCGAACTATTTCACCAACCAGGTGACTGGTAGCATCAATGGCTCACGCCTGCCATGGAACTTCAGAGCTGATTTCCGTATCGAGAAATTCTTTGAATTCAAGGGCAGCTCCGAAAGGGCCATCAAACATCGGATCAATACGTATATCTACATCACAAACCTGTTTGATATCCGTAACGTAATCGGTGTCTTCCCTAAATCAGGGACCGAGACCGACGATGGCTACCTGAACTCTGACCTAGCCCGTCAGCAAGCTGAAATCCAGCAAGGTGCTGGACTTAGTGCTGCAGCCTACAACAACTATTACAACATGCTGGTACTATCCCCAGGGCTAGTCACCTTGCCACGTTGGGTACGTGTTGGTGTGAACTACAGTTTCTAATGATTAATCAACCCGCTAAGTAAGGAGCTGAAGACCATGAAAAATTTACTTAAACTACTAGCCTGTATGGCATTGTTGGCGCCCGCCATCAATACCTACGCCGACTATGACCGCTCGCGCGACAAGCCCGGCACACCGCCCCCAAGCAATCGTCGCGAAGCCAGCACAACCAACTTTGGTTGCTCTCCGCTGTATAACAGCCGTGCTGAGCTCAACATCAACAACGTCCGTGCCCTGATCCTTATCTCCGGTGATATGTGGTGGGACCGCAATATTGCCCGCTACGAAGTACCGAAAGTTACAGACGTAACACAGGTACGCCGGACATCCCTGTTTGCAGGTGCCATCTGGATTGCAGGACGTGACTCTTTGTCTAAAGAATTGTTGGTCACAGCCCAGACCTACAGCAGTGCTGCACAAAGGCGCAGTTACTGGCCTGGTCCGATCGACGAGTTGACCACTGCTACTTCCAAAGGTCGTTGTGACGCCTGGGATCAACATTTCCAGTGTCTCAAGACAACTGTTTTGCAGTACCTTACGGACTACAACAATGGCCTAATCACGGGTCCTAACCAGATCCCGGACGAAATCAAGTACTGGCCAGGACGCCTAAATCCATTCCTGCCTACAAAGGCCGACAGACCGATTCAGTCAGGTGATCTTGACTTTTCGCTAGCACGGTTTAACGATGTAGATCGCGATGGTATCTACAACCCACTCTTGGGTGACTATCCACAACTTCCTGGCGACGATGGCACAAGCCAACGTGACGTAATCAACTCTGCTGACCAGACATTCTTCTTTGTGATGAATGACATGGGTTTCACCAAGTTGTTCGACGGCCAACCAAGTGGTGGTATCGGCATGGAAGTCCAGACCGAGGCATTTGCCTATGTCACAAGTGACCCACGGAACGACATGACGTTCTACCGCAACAAACTGATAAACAAAGGCAATCGCATCATCAAGGATTGTTATTTCGGTCAGTGGGTTGACCCAGATTTGGGCTACTCAGCTGATGACTATGTTGGCTGTGACGTAGCACGTGGTCTTGGCATCTGCTACAATGGTACAGACAATGACCCTACCCTATTGGGTTATGGTGCTAACCCACCTACTGTTGCGGTTGACTTCTTCATCGGACCTGAGGCTGACCCAGGTGATGGTATTGATAACAACAAAAACGGGTCAATTGACGAGTTAGGTGAGAAAATCATCATGTCTAACTTCCTGTACTACGTCATTGGCGGTGATCCTGTTAATGGTGACCCAGATGCCCCTAACGATTATTATAACTACCTACGCAACATCTGGAAAAATGGTCAGCGTGTTAGTTATGATCTCAAAATTGGCCGTACAACCGTTGGTCAGGGAACTGTACCAGGCTCTAATATTCCGATTCCTCCAGCAGTATTCATCTTCCCAGATGCATCTGACAGAGAGATCTGTTGGGGTAACGGTGGTACCGTTGCTCGTCCTTGCCCTACAGGTTCACTCCCTAGCTGGAACGAACGTGTAGCTGGTAACCCTCCAGGAGATCGTCGTTTCTTGTCTTCTGCTGGTCCGTTCACCCTGATGCCAGGAGCTGTCAATCAGCTTACCATCGGTGTAGTTTGGGCACGTGCCTCTAGTGGTGGTGCCACAGGATCTGTCAACAAGCTTCTTTTGGCAGATGATATGGCACAGCGCTTGTTCGACCGGAACTTCAAAATCCTACTTGGCCCACAAGAGCCTAAAGTAAGGATCACAGAGCTTGACCGTGAGTTGATTTTCACCATCATCCCGGATACTTTTCAAGGTGTTGGCACCGAGGACTATTCTATTGTTGACAATAGCCTCAACCCTATTGATGGTCCGCAAGAGTACAAGTTCGAAGGCTACAAAATCTATCAACTTGCCGACGACAAAGTCAGCACAGGCGAGCTTGATGATCCGAACCGTGCCGTCCTCATTGCCCAAAGCGATATCCGTAATGGTGTAGGTCGTATCATCAACCGCGAGTTCGATCCTGTAACAAGCGAAGTAATCCCTAGGGTAAAAGTTGAAGGTGCAGATAAGGGTCTACAAAATGTAATCCGTGTCACGAACGATGCGTTCACTCAGAATGCCATCATCAACCATCAACGGTATTATTTCCGTGTGATTACGTATGCGTACAATGCCAATACCAAGAACATCGAGCCGTTCTTGCAAGGATTCCCAATCCCAAGTCGCGGAACGGGTACTTTCTTTGGTGTGCCGCACAAAACAGAATCAACCTTCAATGGCTTGGTCCTGAACAGCAAGTTTGGCCAACGCTTTGACCTTACCCGTATTACTGGGTCTGGAACAGGTGGCCGTCGGATGACCTCATTGACGGGTGACGATGAAAATAATGCATTCAATGCAACATTGACATCGCCTGCTGTTCCACTCAAAATAGGTGGTGTCGGTGCGCCAATCGAGATCAAAGTATATGATCCTACATTGGTACGTCAGGCAGAGCTAAAAATCGAACTATCTTCTCGTCTAGTTTTCCGTCCTAATGGAAGCGAAACGTTCAGGGTCGGCGATACGATTGTATCGAACCTTTTCAATGAGCCGTTCAAGATCGGTGCTGCAAATACAGCTCTCGGTACAAATGATATCGTTTCGCCATCCGAAAGGTCATTGACAGTAACCCATTTGCCAGCAGAAGCTGTCATCAACCGAATCTTGCCATACCCTAACTCTGACTCGGTAGCGCTAGATATATCAGTCCTGAACGATGACCAAGGTGGTCGTTTCTCTTGGCTTGCTGATATCTATTATGTAAACCCCGATGACCGTGCGAAATTTGACTTTGCAGACTACAAAACGTTCTATCGTTCGTTCCGGAAAAAGTCAACTCCATTTGTACCAGTTCCTGCAGGTAATGCCCCAGTCCACAATGTTCCGAAGTCAATTTACAACTATGACTATTGGAAACTTACAGACTTGGCTAAGCCAAACGCTCCGATCTACAACAAGAAACCAGTTTCTCAAAGTCCTGAGCAGCTTATCACTGCCTACGGTATCAGCCTCTCAGTAGTAAATGTTGAGAACCCGCTTTACCGCATAAGGGTCAACCGTGGTAATGGTTTTGTTGCAGGTGACGTATCGTACAATGATGTTGCTAAACCATGGTTATCTGGTATAGCCTCAAGGGGAGCCACTAGCTGGACCGTCGCTGATGTTGATGACTTTTCGGCCATTGCCGAGCAGCTTGACCCGGCTTCGCAATACCTAGAGATGCTAAACAGAACATGGGTACCAGGTTCGCTTGCACGCCCTACCTCGACCCAGTATCCTAGCCCGGTTTATACCGTGCCAGCTACTGATCAGAAAAAGAACATCCGTAACCTGCGCAACATCGACGTGGTCTTCACAAGCGACAAGTCTAAATGGACACGGGTGCCTGTGGTTCAGACAATAAATGACACTGTAACAGCACTAGACGGACGTCCATATATCTCAACACGTCGTCAGATGATGAAGAGTCGGACTGCTTCTGTTGACCAGAACTTTGTACCAACCGGTGGTAACTCACCTTATGTCAACGGCGCAACTACCTACCCAACAAGGGGTATGTCATGGTTCCCTGGCTATGCCATTGACCTTGACCGTGGTATCCGCCTAAACATGATGTTCAGCGAAAACCATCGTATAGCTGGCGTTCGCGGCAACGACCTTCGTTACGAGTTCCCGATCGTTGATGGCCAAGGTAACCTAGCCAACCAGAACTGGGTTTATGTAATGGATCAACCTTACGACGCCGGTGTAACAATGGAAACCAGGTTCGACAGTATCGATTACGCTCTAGGCCGCAACCGTAACCGCGGTACCGAGCTATCGTTTGCAATCGCTAACCGCATCTATGGTGACGTAATGTATATCGGTTATCCAGGTGTACGCTTGGCTACAATACCAAAACAACTTCAGGATCCGATTGGCATCCCGGCCACTGAGACCATCCTGAACGACAGGCGGTATCCGTTTAACAACACTGCCAAAGTCAGCATCCGTGTCAACCGTTCGTTTGCCAACTACAAAGGTGGACCAACCTACCTATTTAACTCCACCGGCCTTGAAGCCGTCGAAGTTGTCAGAACGCAAGCTTCTAGCGCATTAGGACAGATCAGGGTAACCCCGAATCCGTACTACGCCTACTCATCCTACGAAGTATCGCAGACAGACAACCGCGTCAAGATCATCAACTTGCCGAACCGTTGTGACATCAGCATCTTCACCATCAATGGCACGCTGATCAGGACCTTTAGTGTTGACCTTCAATCGGTCAAAGGCACAAACGTCGTCAACAGCATTGACTGGAACCTGACCAACCAACAAGGTCTGCCCATCGGAAGCGGCTCCTACCTTATCCATATTGATGCGAAGGAACTAGGTTCAAAAACAATCAAATGGTTTGGTGTCACACGTCCGCTAGACGTCGAGGGTATCAACCAAAACTAACAGTAGTAACCACCAAAAGCGCGCAGGGGACTGGCCAAAACCTACTCCCCTGCTTACGCTAAATGACTTCACGTATGGTTAAGAACTTTATTTTAGCAGGATTAGCGGTTGTGCTCCTCAGTCAGGTGGCATTGGCTGGCAACGACACCAAGCGCGGACAGGCAGGTGCTACGGAGCTGCTGATCAACCCGTGGGCCCGCACAACGGGGATGTCAGGTGCCAACTCTGCCTGGATCAGGGGAGTTGAAGCACTAAACGTCAACCCAGCAGGATTTGCCGGCATCCAGAACTTTGAGTTTGCCTTCGCTAACACGCAGTACCTCACGGGCTCTGGTGTGTCGGTCAACACTGCGGCCTTTGGCCAACGTGTCGGTGATGGTGTCCTTGGAGCTAGTGTCATGAGCATGAACTTGGGTGAGTTTTTTGAGACCACCTACTTCTTGCCAGACGGAACAGGTAACACGTTTTCGCCATCGTACTTCAACCTAGCAGCAAGCTATGGCCGTAACTTTTCGGACATTCTTAATGCTGGTCTGACGGTCCGTATCATAAGCCAAGCTGTGCCGAACGCTAGTGCCACTGGCGCTTGTGTTGATGCTGGTGTCCAGTACTTCGGCGGCAAACGCAAGCAGATCAAGATTGGTGTCGCTCTGCGTAACATCGGACCAAAACTCAACTACTCAGGTGATGGTCTAAATCGCTCAGCTACGATCGACAACAACCCAAGCCGCAATGCTGGGTACTTGCTTAGTATCCAGAACATTGCCCATCCGTTTGACCTCCCAGCTCTATATAACCTAGGTTTTGCCTACGAAATAGACCTGATGGGAGACTCTGCTGCCAATGGCGACCACAAGTTGACACCAAGCTATACGTTCGTTTCCAACTCTTTCACGGCTGATCAGCACCTAATTGGTTTGGAATACAACTGGCGTGGGATATTTGCTGTACGTGGTGGATATGCCCTTTCACAAAACGTCATAAGCGGCCTAACAGAGACCGACATTCACTATGGTCCATCAGCAGGCGTGAGTTTTGACCCACCGTTTGATTGGCTTTTTGGCCAAAACAACCAAGTTGAGTCTACAGACGATATCACTGGTGGCAATTCCAAAAACAAAAAATCAATTGGCATTGACTACAGCTACCGTGCATCACGCACCTATGGCGGTACCCATAGCCTTGGTTTAGTCTTCAAGCTTTAGGTCAAAGCCCAATACAAGGATATCTTGGCACTAACGCCAAATCCCTTGCTGTTGGATTTAACAACTAGCTACTAGCATTAGTACCACAAAGGGATTACCTTTGTATCACAATACAGACAAAGAGAACGGCTAACGGTGCCGTTCTCTTTGTTTTGGTGCTTATAGAACCCAACAGCACTTCCAAAGGTTACTGATCAGCGCCAAGGATCTTGATATCTAGACCTCGTCAAGATCAAGGGGCTAATTGAAAAAAAGGGGCTCCAATGGTTTAGACCTAAGTCCCTATTGGTGATTTCACCGTATTGTTTAACCAGATTCTGAATATCGAGTTAGCAATTGCCTAGCAACAGACTTGGGCAATGGTCTTCTCCTATCTACTCAACGACTATGGCAGTATCATACTACACCGCCGAGGGCCTTCAGCGCATGAAGGACGAACTGAATCAACTCAAGACCACTGGACGCTCAATGATTGCTGCAGCCATCGCTGAGGCACGCGATAAAGGCGACCTCAGTGAAAATGCAGAATATGATGCAGCCAAGGATGCCCAAGGCCTGCACGAGCTCAAGATCTCGAAACTAGAGGAGCTAGTTGGCAATGCCCGTATTATTGACGAAAGCACCCTAGACGCCACCAAAATTGGCATCCTGAGCAAAATCAAAATCAAAAACCTCAAGAGTGGCAAAACGAATGACTACCTCATCGTGGCCGAGGAGGAGGCAGACCTTAAGCTCAACAAAATGAGTATCAAGAGCCCGATCGCTAAAGGCCTGTTGGGTCTTAAAGCGGGCGAAAAGGCCAAAGTACAGGTGCCTGCTGGCGAGATCGAGTTCGAAGTGTTGGAAGTAGGTCTATAGGCCTTCAACCATTAATAATCAACCCAACGAACATCCAGACAGCCCATGGCATCCATATTTTCTAAGATCATTTCGGGAGAAATCCAGTGCTACAAAATTGCAGAGACGGAGACGTGCTTGGCCTTTCTGGACGTAATGCCCTTGGTACCTGGCCATGTGCTTGTTGTGCCTAAGCAAGAGGTTGACAACATCTTTGACCTCGAGGATGAACTGCTGGCCGAGCTTCATCAACTAGCAAAACGAGTAGCGCATGCTATTAAGGCTACCGTGCCCTGCCGCAAGGTGGGTATGGCCGTAATTGGTCTTGAAGTTCCGCATGCGCATATCCACCTGATACCTTTGCAGGCCGTGAGCGACATGAACTTTGGCAACGCCAAATTGTCCCTGCCTCAGGCCCAGATGGAAGATTTGCAACAACGCATTACGGCAGCCTTTGTGGCCTAATGGTATAACCACCAGTTCAGATCAATGCCAAGAAATTAGCTCTGCTTTTTCTTTCAGACGCTGCGGTTGGATCAAGTGGCCAAACCAAAAAGGTAGCACTAATTTCACTTTTACTTACGATTCAGAAAGCCACCTAGTCCAAGGGTGGCTTTTGCTTTGGACCTATGATGCTTGTGTGCCGACCCGAAGCGTTATCTTTGGCTCAAGAAGACTGGGTTTGATTGGTTGGGTAATCAACCAAATTTCATGGCATCTTTGGTTTCCAGTCCAGCAACCCTTGCAATGCTTAACGAACTAGGCCCTATTCAAGTACTCAGTGCCAGCCAGATTGGTCAGGAGAAATGGGATGCTTTTGTAACTGAGGCTGAAGTCCCGAATCCATTCGCGCAGTGGCAACATCTATCAGCGGTCTGCAATGGCTGGGGACGCAATGGCTGGGCGATCTGGGTAGGAACCACTGCACTTAAAGATACGTCTGCAGACCCTGTCAGCTGGGATTGGGCCATGCCTATCCCCTACCGTTCTGGTGGCTGGATCAAACAGATAACGCAGCCCTTATTCACACAGCAGCTCGGGATATTATTCCGAACAGGACTACCAACATCCATCAAGTCGGCAGTATTACACGCGGTCCTAGTGCGCTTATCAGCAGAAAAATCACCCCTCGCACTGGCATTCAGCCATGCCAATACCACAGCCCTGCCTCAGGCTAACTTACAAGTCCAATTTCCAAACCTACAACTAGAGTGGGCCCCAAACGTTGCCCTGGATCTAAATAGGCCTTATCAGGTAATTTTGGAAGGTTATTCGGTCAATTTGATCCGGAAGCTGAAACGGCAACCAGCGGGCCAATTGGTTAGCTACCACCAGGACAATGCCAGTTGGCAGCTAGTGATCGAGCTGTTTGAGCAGCACATCAACAAGCAACACAAAATCCTGTCAGGGCGGCAACTGAGACGCCTAGCTAGGGTATGTACCAGTTGGTCCCTACAACAACAACTTATAGTCAGCCTACTAAGATCCTCTAATGGCGAGTTACTAGCTGGCATCATATACTTATGCCATCAGCCCATCGTGCAAGAAGGAGATGCACAACCCAATAGGTATGTAGCCTTCATGGGGGGGGCAACTAGCCAAGGAAAACAACAAGATAGCCAAGTGGCCCTGATGGATGCTAACATCCAGCATTGGTCTGCTAATGGTGGAGGCATTTATGATTTCGAAGGGAGCCGCTTGCCTGGTGTACAACAACTTTTCAAGACCTTCGGACCGATTGAGGAGCCCTATTTAGTGGTTCGGAAATAGTAGTTCTGTTGAGGTGAAGTCATCATGTTATCTAGCCCATCAAAATGCCAAAGGGCCCGCAAATGCGGGCCCTTTGGCATAATGTAATAGATGTGCGGTAAATGAGGCCCTATTCGTCCTCCATCATCCCTGCATCATCTTGCTGAGCAAATGAATAGTACTGGCGCATAATGGCATCATAAGCCTCTGCCTCCTTGGTGCGGTTATTTTGGCCATAAGCTACCGCAAGGTTCTGGATCAGGTAGAGGTTACCTTGGATGTCCATTTGGTGAAACTTGATGTTGGCATCTTTGGTGTAGTAAGCCAACTCTTCTTTGGCACGGTCCGCCATGACTTTAGCCATTTCGTCAGCCTTTTTGGTTTCGCCGAGCTTGAGC
>CANHWS010000041.1 GCA_947464365.1 Cytophagaceae bacterium
GACAACCCCGAGCTATTGCATGCCCAGTCCCTCGGCCTCAAGGTCTATAGCTACCCAGAGTATGTTTATCAGCAGTCCCTTAACAAGCAGCGGATCGTGATTGCAGGTAGCCATGGCAAAACCACCATCACGGCCATGATTATCCATGTCCTGGCCTATCACAACCGCAAGGTGGACTACTTAGTTGGTGCCCAGCTCGAAGGTTTTGACACCATGGTAAAGCTCACTGACGACGCCCCTGTCATTATTATCGAGGGGGATGAGTACTTTACCTCTCCGTTGGATCGTGTACCCAAGTTCCTGAAGTACCATCACCATATCGCTTTGGTTAGCGGCATCGCTTGGGACCATATCAATGTTTATCCAGACTTTGAGGTCTATGTCCGACAGTTTGACCAACTGGCAGACGCAACTCCTAAGGCAGGCACTTTGGTTTATAATGAAGACGATGGTGCAGCGACGGCTGTCTGCAACAAAGAGCGCGAGGATGTTACCTTGCTTGATTACTCTTCCCATCCACACGAGATCATCAATGGGGAGACCTACTTAATCGGTGCTAATAAGCAAAAAGTAAAAGTTCCCTTCTTTGGCGACCACAATATGCACAATGCTGCAGGGGCCAAGGCTGTGCTGAGCAAGATGGCAATCACGGAGGATATGTTCTTGCAGGCCATAAGCTCTTTCAATGGTGCTGCCAATAGGCTGCAGCTTTTGGGCTATAATGACCAGACCCGCATTTACAAGGATTTTGCCCATGCACCTAGCAAGGTCAACGCAACCATCGATGCTTTACATAAACAGTTCAAGGGCAAAAAGTTGATTGCCGTGCTTGAGCTACACACCTTTAGTAGCCTTAACAAAGACTTTTTGCGTCAGTACACAGGGACCATGTCAGGAGCTGATTTAGCATTAGTCTATTACAGTCCACAGGTTCTGGCCCACAAAAAGTTACCTACCCTGAGCCCAGCTGAGGTCGGTGCAAGTTTTGATACCCCAGTCGAGGTCTTCACTGATACCCAACTGCTGTTTAACCACCTAAAAGGGCTCGATTATAGCAACAGTAACCTGCTGCTCATGAGCTCAGGCAACTTTAATGGTATGGAGCTGGAAGGGCTGATACGAGAAGTCCTCTAGTATTTTTCCTCCTGAAGGGTGCCTCAAATTGGCACCCTTTCTTTTGGCCCTAGCCCTAGTGTCTTTTTATTTCCATTACCATTATCACCACTATGAACAAGACAGAAAAACTAATGCTATTCTCGCTAGCGGCGTTGCAGTTCACGAACGTGCTAGACTTTATGATCATGGCCCCGCTTGGGCCCCAACTGATGCGTTCGTTCGGTATCACGACCCAAGAGTTCGGCTATTTATTGAGCTGCTACACCATTAGTGCCGGGGTCAGTGGTTTCATCAGTGCCTTTTTTGCTGACCGGTTTGACCGCAAAACTCTATTGTTCTGGTGTTATGTAGGCTTCCTGATCGGAACCTTACTATGTGGCCTAGCACCAAGCTATGAATTCCTGTTGTTTGCCAGACTGTTTACAGGTGCCTTTGGCGGCATCCTAGGTGCTACTTGCCTCAGCATTGTAAGTGATACCGTGCCGATGGCACGTCGGGGGCAAGCGATGGGCCTAGTAATGGCATCGTTCTCATTAGCCTCAGTACTTGGCATTCCGATGGGGCTCAAACTTGCGACCAGCCTACCCCTACTAGGCTGGCATGCCCCATTCCAGGTATTGGTAGTTCTCGGTTTACCCATCCTTATAGGTATCAGGCTTTGGGTACCAAGTGTAAGGGGACACCTGCTTCGAGATACCCCACGCGAGACACCATTTCAGATCCTAGGTAATGTTGCTAATGATCCCAATCAACTTTGGGCACTCAGCCTCATGGCTTTGATGATGTTTGGGCAGTTTATCATCATCCCCTTCATCAGCCCTAGTATGGTTTTCAATGTCGGACTCAGTGAGGCAGACCTGCCCCAGATTTACTTCTTTGGTGGATTGGCTACCATTTTCACCGGTCCACTGATTGGCAAATTGTCGGATGTCACTGGCAAAAAGAAGATTTTTGTCGTGATCGCACTACTATCCATAATCCCGATTTATTTCATCGCCAACTTAGGTGTTGTAAGTATCTGGTTGGCCCTAAGTGCCACCACTGGCTTTTTTATATTAAGCAGCGGGCGTGGCATTGTTGCATCAGCTTTGGTTACTAACACGGTAGAGCCAAAGCACCGCGGCAGTTTCATGAGTATCAACAGTAGTGTGCAACAGCTGTCTGCCGGGATGGCAACCTTAGTTGGCGGCATGATTGTAACAAGGTCCGTGACTGGTCACCTTGACCAACTACCCGTCATCGGATTTATATCAATTGGGGTGTCTGTCGTAGCCATCTACATTATAACCAAGGTTAAAAATTATCAGGAACCAGCGTTGGACCTAGAGCCTTTAACACCTACAGATTTGGTAGCTGATCTGTTAGATGATGAAACCGAGCTAAGTACCAAAGGAAGGACAGCCTAAAAGCACCCTATCCTAAGTAGGTGTTGCCGACAACAAAATGGACCCAAAACCTGATAATCAGGAAATTGGGTCCATTATATTTAAAAAAGAGACATCCTTCTCATCCAGTATACTGTGTCTCTACTCCTCTTCTGGGAAAACCATGCTCAGCTTCTGGACAAAGAATCGAAAGAACGGGAGGATTAACAGCAACAGGAAAACATAGCCCACATAGGCATACCAAACGGGTAATAGACGGTAATCAGGGTCCGAGCTGTTAGGGGTGCGCAGGCCTAGGAAAAAGACCACCAACCAATAGTTGGCCACCGACCCACAGCTAAGCATCCAGTTGGTCAAGATGGCTTTAAGTTTGCGATAGCGGTACTTAGACCCAACCCAATACTGCCTTGCAGGGACCATTATGATGGTAGGAGGCAGAAGTGGCAACATCCGAGACAACAAGTACCAGAGGATGTTAGTCAGAAATAAGATGCCGACCGAGGTGTAGAAAAACTGATCCCTAGTGATGGAGGTGAGGGCATCTATGTTGCCCATATTGACGACATCATTGATCTCGGTATAGGTAATTAGGATGGCCCCAAGGACCCCTAGGCCAGACAAGATCCAGAGTAGTCGGTAGATGTTACGCATGGTTATATTTCTGCCCCTGATGTTGATGGGAGCAGGTATCAAGACAATCACTGAGACCCGCTGGGCGATGGGATGCAAAAGTAAGGGCCAATGGCCGATAACTTACGGCTTCAGCAGAAATAGCTTCTCTTTGAAGTTACGTTGTTTCTCTTTTATGAAAGCAGCGGCTTCTGCCTCGGTATCAAACTGACCAATCGAAACCTTGTAAAGTTTGCTACTACCAGATGGGTCAAGGACGTGTGTATCTAAGCCTTCTGCCGCGAGACTTTTACTTAGGTTATAGGCGTTATCAGGCACTCCAAAGCTACCAACGATTACGTTGAAAACAGGCTCGCCGGATTTGTTAGATTTGGATGCGCCTGTAGCCTTGGTTGGGGATGGAGCAGCTGCGGGTGCGGGTGCTGGTGCAGGTTTTGATTCTGATGCAGGCTTCTCGGCAGGTGCTGTTGTTTTAGCCGGCTCTGCAGCTGGCTCATGACTGGGTTCGGTAGGTGCCTCGGTTGTGGACTCAGGCAATTGTGTCACCACTTCGTCTTGATGGGAGGGCTTACCCTTACGGTTGAAAACAACACCTTCTTCATCCTCTTTGACACCCGCATCCATTGCCTTTTTCTGGTTTAGGAGGTAAAGGATACCTGTGAGGGCAACCACACAACCAAGGATCAGCACCCAAATCAGGAGGGAACTCCCCTTCTTCTTAGGTTCGCTACCTATGTTGTCGGTTGTAGTACTGCCAGATTGAGCAGGGCTTTCGGATGAAGTAGTAAGTGATTCATAACTAACTTGAGGATCGACTTTAGGAAGGTCCACAGCAAGCGAAGGAAGGCCATAGCTATCCGCCGAAAAGTTAGCATCATTGGTGGGTACAAACGTGATGATTCCTTTGTTATCCTGACGAAACTCGCCAAGGCCATCAAGTTTGAAAACAACCTCTTCCGTCAGACGGTACTTTACCTCAGCTACAAAGTATCTCAGCTCATTTTCTGCCTCAGCGATCGTGATACCCTCACCTTCTGCAATGTGACCAGTAAGTACCGAAGGATCGTTTGATAGTTTAGGATCGAAGCTAATGACCGTACGTAAAGGCACTAAATAGCCATCCGTTGCGCTAGCCATAACCTCGTCCTTGACAAAGGCGCCAAGGTCTGGCACGACGACCACTTTGTGCTCAAACAATGCTGACTCTAGATATTGGATAACCATAACGGGGATTTTCCTAAAACGGTTGATGGACCTTTGGTACTATTGTATTGGGCGGATATTGACTACGAAACCTTCGGGCACTCAGCGCCAATAAAGTGCTATTTACTAGGTGGTAGAAGTGTAAAGCTACCGCCGATCATGAATAAGATGCCCCGGGTTGGGTAATACAAATATCTTTGATTTTGCTGATTAAGAAGGTTGTCCAGGTCAGCAAAGGCCGTGAACTTCTGGTTGATTATGTACTGAGTCCTTAAGCCCAAGTTAAGCATGCCAGGCACTTTAACCTCCCCTGCGTTGAATGCGGCTGGGGCCAGCATATCACCTTGATAGTTCACTCTGGCGCTGGTGTGCCACTCTGGAGTGACTTTGTAAGCAAAACTTCCTCCTAGTTTAAGAGCTGGCAGGTGCCAAGGTTTGGCTGCATCTCCCATTTTGTAGTTATTAAACTCAGCCGTTAGTTGACCCTCGGCCTTGTCGGAGAATTTATAGCCAGCTGCAGCAATTACCTGAAGCTGATTAACCGTCCCACGATCATACAGAATGCCAAACCGACTACTGTCTGAGAATTGGTTGTAGAATAACGGGAGATTCTGTAGTTGACGGTAGGCTACCCTAGCCTTGATATTGAGTGCTTTAGTCGGTGCGATGTCAAGTCCTCCGTAAACATCTAGCTTGCGGTTGGTGTGGGCAAGCGCAACATTGGGCGCCAACCATGGATTGACGGCAACTTGTTGCTGTAGGGTCTGTTTGTCAAGATCGCCGGTGATGCCAGCTTCAAGACTAAGTACCTTCGGGATCAGGACCAAGTTGGCCTTGATATTAGGATAAAGATGAAACCGTGGGGCGTTGCCGAAGGTATCGTTGTCGAGCGCAAGGCCAAAGCCAAGCTCGATGCTGAGATCTCCCATCTGACGGAAGTAAGTTGGGCGTAGCCAAAGGGCGCTACGAGCCTGATCGCTGCTATCTGTGCGGCGGCTGTTGAAAAGCAATACTGTGGTTTTGATGCCACTAATGCTGTCAAGGTCATACCCTAGATTTGTATGAAAATCTAGCACATATTCTTTGGCCTTGTAGGCGTCGTTCATGTTGCTAAAGTTAACACCAGCTGCCCAGCTAAAGGGACCCGTCTTGAGGTTCTGGCTAAAGTTAACTTGGGCCTTAATAAACTGAAAGAACTGCCTAACAGAGTCCTCGCCTCTTTCGGTCTCTTTCGGCAGACCATAGAAGTTGTAACCATCCCGACGATACTCCAGTGCCCCATCGATGATTACAGGGTCCGAATAATAGGTGGTGTACCCTCTTAAGAAATTTTCGTTGTAACCTGATGCAACCTTGCGCTCTGGCCCCTGGAACAAAGCGTAATGTTTGCCATGAAGCCCCCAAGATATGTTTTTCTTGACGGAGCTACGGTACATCAGTTCGGCATAGGTTGCGACTGGAAGGCCAAAACCTGCACGAAGGTGCAATGCAGGATAGGTAGGTATGGTCTCACCCTTCATGGTCAAGACCTTGATTTTGGGCTCCGACTCGGGTAGCTTGACGTTGTACTCGACGTAGTTGTACTTCTGTTTAGGAACGACAACTGGCTTAACAGGCAGAGGCACTCTTGTAGGATCAGGCAGAATCTCTGGTAACGTGATCGTCCGGCTTTTGTCGATCGTAATCTGGAGGTCCTCAATTTCACCACCAGAGGTCTGGGCCTGCACGATGGTCGTGAGCCCAACCAAGGCTGTGGCAGCAAAAAGGATGCGGGAGCAAAGAGAGGTCATGTACCTATTAAACAGTGGGGTCAACACAGCGTTTTCTGAGAACATTTGTCGCGAAACGCTGATCAAGCGAAACGTTTGATTGCCTCTTGGTGTGTGTGTAGAGTGACTTTTAGCGGGGTCCAAACGAGGTCTACAGGGTCACTTTTATCTGACAAACATAACAGAAAATCGTCGTAATGGCTGCAAACCCACCAAACAACTCGCGAGAGTCCAGACGGCCTAAAAAAAACGCAGGCTGGGACCAAGGGTTCCAGCCTGAAGCACTTTACAATTATATCTCCACTTCTTTGATCTTAAACCTAGCTTGTTAGACAAGTAAGGTAATAATATCGTAGCCAGAGCGTTGACCTATTCCTGAAGAAATAGGACACCTCTTTGCTACATCAAACATAAGTACTGCCTAAATAGTGCAGGCTTGCATTTCGACGTCTAGGTAAACTGACCTGACAGACAGATCGCTTTTGGCGACAAAGCCAAGGATAGAGGTATTGGCTTAGACCAAATCACCATTTTTTGTTCTGTTTTTATGTCAACCGATAAAACAGGACAAACAAGTAGGTATTAGCCTTATTCTGCGGGTTTTGTGCCAAGTTGGGTGCTAACTTGCGCCTTCGTTACCTTCATCTAGATAAATTCTAGCCACGTCCTCATTAGGTCGTAGGCCTGTACTCTACAAAAGCCATTAGCCATGACAGCGGCCGAAATCAGAAAGCAATATCTCGACTTTTTTGCCTCCAAAGGACACCAAATCGTTCAGAGTGCCCCTTTGGTGATCAAGAACGACCCTACGTTGATGTTCACGAATGCGGGGATGAACCAGTTTAAAGACTACTTTCTCGGCAACAAACAGGCCCCTTCCGCACGTGTAGCTGACACACAAAAATGCCTCAGGGTAAGTGGCAAACATAATGACCTTGAGGAGGTAGGCATGGATACCTACCACCATACTATGTTCGAGATGCTGGGCAATTGGTCGTTTGGAGACTACTTTAAAAAAGAGGCGCTTGAGTGGAGTTGGGAGCTTTTGACGGAAGTTTACAAACTACCTAAAGACCGGCTTTATGTTTCGGTATTTGGTGGTGACCCAAAGGAAAACTTAGCTGTCGATGAGGAGGCCAAGGCTATCTGGCTCAGGATGGTACCGGAAGACCACATCCTGCTTGGTAGCAAAAAGGATAACTTTTGGGAAATGGGCGACGCTGGCCCATGCGGCCCGTGTAGCGAAATCCATATCGACCTAAGGCCACAGCACGAGGTGGATGCCATACCTGGGCGTGACTTGGTCAATAACGACCACCCACAGGTAGTCGAGATCTGGAACAATGTCTTCATGGAGTTCAACCGCTTGTCCGATGGTTCGTTGCAAAAGCTGCCAGCCCAACACGTAGATACTGGTATGGGCTTCGAGCGCCTCTGCATGGCTGTCCAGGGCAAAATGAGCAACTATGATACGGACGTTTTCCAGCCTACTATCCAGTTTATCTCAGCAGCAAGTGGCCATGTTTATACTGGCTCAATGTCCAAGACGGATATTGCGATGCGTGTCTTGGCAGATCATATACGCGCCATTGCCTTCACGATTGCCGATGGGCAACTCCCGAGCAATAACAAAGCGGGTTATGTCATCCGCCGAATTTTGCGCCGAGCAGTCCGTTACTACTTCAACTTTTTGGGTTTCAAAGAGCCTTTCCTTTACAAACTAGTACCTGGGTTGGCCCAGCAGTTTGCTGAGGTCTTCCCGGAGCTTGCAGCCCAGCAGGACTTTGTCAGTCGGGTGATTGAGGAAGAGGAAATAGCCTTCCTTCGTACGCTCGAGACAGGCCTTAAACGCCTTGGTGCACTGATGGAGCAAGAGTCGGAAACCAAACTATTGCCTGGCCCTAGTGCTTTTGAGCTTTTTGACACCTTTGGATTTCCACTTGATCTTACCTCCCTGATCGCTCGCGAGAACGGCTATGGTGTGGACGAGGAAGGATTCAAAGTCAGCATGCAGGCCCAGAAGGATCGCAGCCGTGCAGCTACTGCTACCGAAACTGGTGACTGGGTCTATCTGGCCCCCGCAGTGAGCAACTTGTTTGTCGGATATGACAAGCTAAAATGCTCGGCAACTGTGGTGCGTTACCGCAAGGTGCAGGCCAAGGGCAAGTCTTTGTATCAACTAGTGCTGGATCAGACGCCATTCTACGGCGAAAGTGGTGGTCAGGTTGGTGACACTGGCGAGCTTAAACTTGCAAATGGGCAGGTGATCAAGATCATTGACACCAAACGTGAAAACGATCTCATAATCCACCTAACTGACAGCGACCTAGTGCCACATCTTACGGCCGAGGAAAACGAAGTTGAAGCTGTAGTGGATGCTACTTCTCGTCAGGCGACCAGCAGCAATCACAGCGCTACGCATTTATTGCATGCAGCTCTAAAGCAAGTTCTTGGAAGCCATGTGAACCAAAAAGGTTCGTTGGTCAGCCCAGAGGTTTTACGCTTTGACTTTTCACATTTTACTAAGGTGGAAGCGGACGAAATCAAACAAATTGAGGCCATCGTGAACCAAAAAGTACGGCAGAACATTGCCCTTGAAGAGCAGCGCAATGTGGCCATCCAGGACGCTATCGATGCCGGGGCCACTGCCCTCTTTGGTGAAAAGTATGGTGACAAGGTCCGTGTCATAACCTTTGAGCGCGGATTCAGCACCGAGCTTTGTGGTGGTACCCATGTCAGCAGCACCGGGGCCATTGGTCTAGTCAAGGTAGTGGCCGAAAGCTCGGTGGCAGCTGGCGTAAGACGGATAGAGGCCCTTTCTGGTGCTGAGGCACTTGCGTATCTCAACCGCCAGAACGATGCCTTGACCGAGGTTAAAACCTTGCTAAGAACCAACAATGACCCCATAAAAGCCTTAGAAAGTCTGCTGGCAGAGCGTGCAAATCTAACTTCGGAGTTGGAGTCCTTGAGGCACGAGAAGCTAGTGCAACTCAAACAAACCCTTAAAGGTCAGTTTGTGCAAAATGGTTCAATCAACACCCTTGTTGCCGAAGTATCTGTCCCTAGCGCCGAGGCACTTAAACAACTCTGTTTTGATCTCAGGGCCGAAGTAGGTCAGGTCTATATTGTCTTGGCTGCTACCATCAATGATAAACCCAACCTTGCGGTTATGTTGTCTGACGAGGTAATCAGTAGTGCCGGCCTAGATGCTACTAAGTTGGTCAGGACCCTTGCTGCCCCAATCAAAGGCGGCGGCGGTGGTCAACCTTTCTTTGCAACTGCTGGTGGCAAAGAAAGTGCAGGCATCGCCGAAGCCCTCCGATTGGCTAAAGAAGTCTTGGCCTAGACCATCAGGTTTTGTCTATTGTTTAGTTTTAACCGCGATTGAGCACATGGCCCAAACACAGAAGCAGGTAAGTAAAAAGACAGTAGGTAGCTATCCTTTTTTTTCGGTAGTGATCAGCTTGGTGTTGGCCTTGTTTATCATAGGGCTTTTAGTCCTGACTGCACGCCAGAGCCAACGTTTGTTGTCGGCCATCAAGGCTAGGTTTCAGCTACAGGTTGTTCTAGACCAGAATGTTAGCCCCGCAGAAACGGACAGCTTGAAATCGGTCTTGGCGGCCAAGCCCTGGATAGGACGCACGACAGAAGGCAACCAACCAGCGGTGCGCTTCATAAGTAAAGAGGCAGCTGCCAAGACCTTCATAGAAGAAACTGGCGAAGACTTTGCTGGCCTACTGGACGACAATCCGCTACATGATGCGTTTGAGGTGCGGTTAAGTCCCAACCATACGGACAAATTAGCAGTTGAGGAAATCAGCAAAGGGCTGATGGGACTACCCCATGTCAAAGAGGTGGTCTATCAAGCTGACCTACTGGCCCTTATAAACAGCAACCTGACCAAGATAGGGCTTGTGTTGGCTGGGCTTATGTTTGTGCTGGTGATTGGCGTTGCATTGCTAATCAACAATACCATCCGGCTGGCAATGTTTAGCCAGCGGTTTTTGATCAGGAGTATGCAACTTGTAGGCGCCTCTGGGTGGTTCATAATTAAGCCCTTTGTGTGGCGGGCGTTGGTCCAGAGTACTGTTGCGTCCGTTGTAGCTTGGCTTTTACTTAGTTTATTGTTCCAGACAGGAGTTAGCCAGGTGCCAGAGCTTGCTGTGCTAAGCGAGCCATCAGACCTCGCAATTGTAGGGTTAGTGCAGCTAAGTGCAGGACTGCTTCTTGGGGCTGGCGGTGCGTTTTGGGCAGTCCGTCGCTTCCTCAATATGTCATTGGACCAGCTGTATTAGCCTCTGTACCAGTTGGACAACCGAACTTAACATCACTTTAGGAACGGCGAACTTGCAGAAGGCCGCAATGTTATGCTAGCTTTGCAGTCACAAAAAGTATTTTCGAGACATGGACTTTACGAGAGAGAACAAGAAGGCAACACATTCGCAAGGGCTTGTGTTCAACAAGGTCAACTTCGGCATTATGCTGGCAGGAGTAGCGCTTTTGGTGCTTGGCTTTGTAGTGATGTCGCTGGAGACCGCAGAATATGGCTTTGGACCATCTGGACTTACAGTAGGTCCTATATTACTCCTTTTAGGATTTTTGGTCCAGTTTGTAGCCATACTCTACAAGCGCAAGGAAGACTAAGTTTGCCATGCTGATATTGCCGACACCATTCCAGCGATGCTAGTCTTGAATTGGGCATGAGCTTGAACTTAGTTTGCAGACCATATTGGACTTGAACGTCTGCTCAGATTGCTTTCCTCACTCCACATTAATTTCTAGCCCTGCTCTTTGCCTAGTGTGTTCCACTACGGTAAGATTCCAACCTTGTAGTCAAGGTTGAAGTAGTAGGTGCTAGCGTCCATTCCTGATATTGATATGAGTATTTGGCAAGCCATTATCTTGGCAATCATCGAGGGCCTAACCGAATTTTTGCCAGTGAGCAGCACTGGCCACATGGTTTTGGCCGAGGCCGTCATGGGTATCAAACCAGACGAGTTTACTAAGATGTTCACAGTTGTGCTCAACTTCGGTGCTATTCTATCTGTACTTGTCCTTTACTTCAAGCGCTTCTTCAAGTCATTTAAGTTCTATTTCCAGCTGCTAGTGGCCTTTATTCCCACTATGGTGCTGGGTTTATTGCTGGACGACTACATCGAAATGGTCCTTGGTAGCCCGATTACTGTCGCCATCAACTTGGTGCTCGGTGGGATCGTTCTACTTTTTGTCGACTCCCAATTCCGGAATGCAAATGGCAACGAGGAAGACATTTCCTACAAAAAGTCTGCGATGATTGGGTTCTTCCAGTCGCTCGCGATGTTCCCAGGTGTTTCGCGCTCAGCTGCGACCATCATTGGTGGTCAATTGCAAGGCCTCAACAGGAAAACTGCTGCTGAATTTTCGTTTTTCTTGGCTGTGCCGACCATGTTTGCCGCTTCAGCCTACAAGGTCTTGAAGGGATATGAGGTCTTGACACCAGCCCACATTCCCGTGATAGTTATCGGTAATATCGTGGCCTTGATCGTGGCCTTGCTATCGATCAAGTTTTTCATCAACTACCTGACCAAATATGGTTTCAAGATCTTTGGCTATTACCGCATCGTCCTTGGGTTGGTTTTCATTGGGGCCTACTTATTCGGAATAGAGTTGACGATTGATTAAGGGACAACCCTACGGTGGCAACCGCCTAGGCCACACCAAACCACACCAACATCATGCTTGACGAAATTGACCTCGAAGGGGGGAACATATTCATTGTTGATAAGCCGTTGGGTTGGACCAGCTTTGATGCTGTCAAGAAGATACGGAATGCACTCAGGATCAAGCGAGTCGGGCATGCTGGCACCCTTGACCCATTAGCCACGGGCATACTGATTGTTTGCTCGGGCCGCAAAACCAAAATGGTTGATCAGTTGATGGCCTCAGTAAAGGAGTACAAGGGTACCCTCAAACTGGGTGAGACTACCCCCAGCTTCGATGCTGAAACCGATCCTGACCAGACCTACCCTACTGACCACATCCGGATGGAAGATTTGGTCTTGGCCACCAAGCAGTTCTTAGGGCCGATTAGCCAGATCCCCCCCATTTACTCTGCCATTACAGTGAACGGACAGCGGCTATACAAACTAGCACGCGAAGGATCTGACTATGTCCCGGAACCACGTCAGGTGGAAATTTTTGATTTCCTGATCACCGCAGTGCGCTTTCCATTTGTGAACTTTACGGTCCGCTGCAGCAAGGGGACTTATATCAGAAGCCTTGCCAATGATTTTGGCAAAGCAGTCGGAAGCGGTGCTTATCTCACAGCTTTGAGACGTACTAGCAGTGGCGACTATAAAATTAGTGACGCGACGAGCATGGATAGCATCATTGCACACATAAAGCTCAGCAAAGAAAAGCTGACCAACCAACCGACAGTTGATTTGGTGGTTGAAGGCTAAACATTGCTTTTGAGAAGGTAGTTGTTGATTTTGTCGCCATTTGTTTTTTAGTGTGGCATATAACCCTATTTTTGCGGGCCGACTAACAAGGTCTGTATCACTGATAACCTCGAGACATGGCTAACCAAGCTACGCTGAAGTACAACGACCAATCTTACGAACTGCCTGTAGTAGTAGGCACCGAAAACGAGCTAGCACTAGATATTAGCACCCTGCGTGATAAGTCTGGTTTCATCACACTAGACTCTGGATACAAAAACACAGGTGCTACCAAAAGTGCCATCACTTTTCTGGATGGTGAACTAGGTGTTTTGCGCTATCGTGGCTACCCCATTGACCAACTAGCAGAGAAAAGCACCTTCACCGAGGTCATCTACTTGTTGTTGTATGGCAGCCTACCTACCAGTACCGAATTGTCTGCTTTCGAGGCAAAACTAGCTGCCAATGTCGAGGTGCCGGCCCAGCTAGCCAAAATGCTTGATGCCTTCCCTGCTGATGCCCACCCAATGGCCGTCATCAGCAGTCTAACCACCTCCCTATCTGCCTATTATGGTGCTGAAGGTGATTTCAGCAAAGAAGGTGTTGATAAAGTTGCAATCCAGCTACTAGCCAAGTTGCCCACGCTATCTTCATGGGCTTTGCGTGGCTTGGCCGGCAAACAGCTCAATGTGGCAAACCCTAGCCTAGACTACACCAGCAACCTGCTGTCGTTGTTCTTTGCCGAGGACTCAAATTACAAGCCAGACCCTACGATTGTCCAAGCACTCAATACGCTTTTGATCCTACATGCCGATCATGAGCAAAACTGCAGCGCTAGCACTGTCCGGATGGTTGGCAGTAGTCGTGCTAATTTGTTTGCTAGTGTTTCGGCTGGCATTTCTGCACTCTGGGGCCCACTGCATGGTGGTGCTAACCAAGAAGTGATCGAGATGTTAGAGGCCATTAAGGCAGATGGTGGTGACACCATGAAATACATCAACAAAGCCAAGGACAAGAATGATGGTTTCCGCCTGATGGGCTTTGGCCACCGTGTTTATAAAAACTTCGACCCACGCGCCCGCATCATAAAGGCGGCGTGTGACAACATTTTGTCAAAACTAGGCGTATCGGACCCTGTGCTTAAGATTGCAAAGGAACTGGAAGAGGCAGCACTCAACGATCCTTACTTCGTTGAACGCAAGCTGTACCCTAACGTTGACTTCTATTCTGGCATCATCTACCGTGCATTGGGCATCCCTGTCAATATGTTCACCGTGATGTTTGCCCTAGGTCGTCTCCCAGGCTGGATCTCACAATGGAAAGAAATGATCGAAGGCAAAGAGCCAATCGGTCGTCCTCGTCAGGTCTATGTCGGCGCGCTTGAGCGTGACTATGTCGCTATCGGAGACCGCTAGTTTTTAGCTCATAATATATTAAGAAGGCCCCAATCGCATAGTTGTGATTGGGGCCTTGCTATTTTAGGGCAATATTTTTGAGCTATTAATAGCTTAGGGGCACATGTCCAGCTTTAGATCAAGACCTGTAGCGCACGATCTGTCCGCTGGCTGAGCCTTGGCATTTTGCCTGCCAACAAGGTGGCTTCGACTGCTGGTGTCGGGAACAATAGGGTTAATAAGGTCAGTCCGTGGCTGTCAGCGTAGGTAAGTTCTGCAGGCAGACTGGTTTTCAACTTTGCTACTTTGCGTTCATCGTCATCAACGGCTAGCTGCAAGCTGATGGCTGTGACCTGTAACAAGTTGACTTTGATGTTGAGCCTCGATAGGGTTTCAAGCACTGTTACCAGATATTGCTCGGCGATGAAACCATAGTCTTTTGTGCTTAGCTCAATAAACCGCTGATTCGGCTTCTGAATGATGGAGGTGGCAAGGTCTTGTTTGCGCTCAGTGTCAATAGTGGTGCCTTCGGCCTCGGGCAAGATAAAACTCCGGACCAATAGCGGGATCTGTTTTGTAGCCAATGGTCTGATGGTTTTTGGGTGAATGACAGTGGCACCATAGTAGGTCATTTCGACTGCATCCGCATAGCTGAGGTGAGTATAAAGGGATGCCTGCTCAAATTTTTTGGGGTCGGCAGATAGAACACCAGGAACGTCTTTCCAGATCGTGAGCGACTCAGCATCAAGGCAATGAGCGAAAATGGCGGCTGTAAAGTCCGATCCCTCGCGCCCAAGGGTGCTGGTTTTTCCATCCAAGGTACCACCTATGAAGCCTTGTGTTACCACTACATGATTCTGGAGCAGAGAGGCAACCTCGGTACTGATGATTTTTTGTGTCCAACGCCAGTCAATTTTGCCTTCGCGCCAGGTAGAGTCAGTCTGGATATATTGCCTGGCATCTAGCCAGATGGCATCAGCGTCGATGGTCCGAAGATAGTGGGCTACGATATGGGTGCTGATGATCTCGCCAAAGCTGATGATCTGATCATACCCTTCGTCATAAGCCTCAGTGCGAGACTGTCGCTCTAAGGTTGCTGTAAGCCGATCAAATAACCGAGGCATCAGGTCATAAATAGGTGCCTCGGCATCGGGAAATAAGCTAACTGTTATTAGTTGGTGGAAGTCGTAGAGATTGGTAATGAGCTGTTTATACTCACCACCCTTTATATAGGTGTTATAAATTACCTCCAGCGCATTAGTAGTCTTGCCCATTGCAGAGACAACAACCAGCAGCTCGTGCTGGATGCCATGTTGGTAAACGATTTGAGCCATGTTGCGCACGGCCTCTGCATCCTTAACGGATGCCCCCCCGAATTTGAAAACTCTCATTGTGATGTTAACGATGGTGCCAAGACTGGCACAACTAAGTGCAAAAAATGGAACATCTGCCTTGCCGTCCAAATATTGGATCAGATAGATGAAGTGCCGTTAGGTCCTTGGTATCAAAAAAAGCCCCAAATCATGCACTGCAATATATGCAGCACAGCTCAGGGCTCTTTATCACATACCTAAATTAACCAATCAATGCTGCTAGTGGTTCGGCGGTAGTGGCCTGGCGTTTGCTCCGCCTGAACTGCTGCACCCCCACGGTTATTTTTTCGACCTCGGTCAAGAAACCGTCATGACCAAGGTGGGACTCAAACTCGATATACTGTGCTTCTGGAATGAGGCGTGCCAAGAGTCGCTGTTCTTCTGTAGGAAACAAAATGTCAGATTTGATACCAATCACCAAAGTATCAGCTCTAACTCTCGAAAGTGCCCTTGGCACCCCATCCCGATTTCTTCCGACGTTGTGGCTATCCATAGCCTGGGTAAGTCTGTAATAACTAAAGGCGTTGAAACGGTTGACCAGTTTCGTGCCCTGGTATTGTTGGTACTCAATCGCCAACCTTGGCCAGATCTGGTCTAGGTCTGGGTCAGTCTGGGTGCTGGTATAGACCTTATGGTTTCGGTAGCTGAGCAAGGCCGTTGCCCTAGCCGCCCGCAAACCATCACGGCCAGCTTCAGCGTCTTGTTTAGACCAAGTACTATCTGCCTCGATGGCCAGCCGCTGCGCTTCGTTAAACGCAATGGACCAAGCTGAAGCCCGCGCACTGCTCGCAATCAGCACTAGTTGCCTGGCAAAATAGGGTTGATCGATTGCCCACTCTAACGCTTGCATCCCACCCAATGACCCACCAATTAGTATTTCAATCTCCAAGATGCCGAGGTATTGGGCCAACAACTTATGGATGGTAACCATATCCCTGATCGTGACCTTGGGGAAGTTATGGTAATACGGCAGGCCTGTATCGGGGTTGACATCAAGCGGACCTGTGGTGCCATAGCAGGAGCTCAGGACATTTGCACAAACGACGAAGTATTTGCTCGTGTCGAACAACTTGCCTTTGCCGATCATCCCCGGCCACCAGTCATTAACTATAGCATTGGCTGTCAGCGCATGGCATACCCAGATGACA
>CANHWS010000042.1 GCA_947464365.1 Cytophagaceae bacterium
CAGTGGTATTACTTCAGTAAAGTACCTTGAGAGCAATAGCACTAATGGTACCCCTGCAACGTTCAGCCAAACTGGCAACATGACTGTTTTGGACTCTTTGGTACTTCGTTCTGGTGGCTTTAGCTTCGGCGGCAACTTTGATTTAGGTGCTAGCAAAAATGTTATTAGGTATGCCAATGCCAACACTACCATCACTGCTGGTGGCACACTGACCATTCCTAGTTCTACTACGGTGTCGTATTTAGCTGGTGACCAACCAAGCATCAATACTGGTAACGAATTGCCTAGCACAGTGGCTAATATCTTCATGAATGCCATTGCTAGTACTGTCAACCAGACCCCAAGTACTGTCACAACAGCCAGCCTGACCCTGACAAACGGTATCTACAACCTTAGCACCAACAAAACGTTGGTCTATACCGGCAACACAATGCCAACTTCTGAGATCTACAGTTATGTCTCGACACTTGGTGGCGCAACCGCTGGTTTCAACTGGACACCATCATCTGCCCCTATTGGCACTTATGTGATCCCTGTTGGTCCGAATGGCACTGTTAACGGATATCGTCCGTTGACCTTGACTACAACCGCTGCTTTGTCATCGCCTACACTGATCTCCTTCGCTAACCATGCGGGTGGTGGTACAAGTGACTATACCAACGTCCCTACAACTGGTAATATCAGGAGCAATTATGTGGCCTATGTCACTAACAATGGCGCAACCTTCAACTCTGGTTTGACCCTCGAGGCTATCCCTGATGCTTCTGATTTCAACACCTCACCAACTGTATTAGCCAACTGGGCGATCTTCGAAGGTGTAAATCCTGGTCCTGGTAGCTGGGTACGTCGTGGCCAAAACGCCAACGGTAGCCGCCCTAGCACTAGTGCTTACACGGTAACACGCGGTGGTATCAACTTCAATGCTGGTGCTACTCAGACCTTCGTAATGGGTATCAACGGTGGTACTGACCTGCCTGCAACTGCAACGACCTATAATTGGCCAGCCACTTCAGGTACCGATTCTTGGAACACACCGGCAAAATGGTATGTCGGTATGTCGGTAGCCAACTACGTGCCTAACGACGTACTTGATAACGTCGAGGTTCTTGGCGGTACTGTCACCATTGACAACGGAAGTGCAACTACCTACACTGTTAATGACGTAACTGTTGCTTCAGGTGCTACCCTAGGTATCACTGGCAGCAACGGTCTCAACATCAGTGGTGCCTCGGTAAACAATGGTACCTTCTCAGCTGCTTCTACAACAACTGTTGCTTACATAGGCGGCAATCAGACGGCTCTCCAAGGTACCTATGGCAACCTTGATCTCCGTAGCCCAGCGCCGGTGACCAAGACAATTGTTAGTTCACCTTCCTCGACCACAGTTAACGGCACCTTGTTTGTCTCGACTGGATCTAGCATTGCCAACGAAGGAAGCCTAGCTTTCGGAGCAACTGCTACTATCCAGAAAGAAGTCTCAGCAGCTGGTACAGCCGATTGTTTTGACAACTTCCTCGATGTTCCTTCTACCATAAATCTTACGATGATTGGTGGCCCTAGCACATTGCCAATTGCTTACGAAACCCCTGTTGGTGGTAACATCAATAACTTGACTTTGCTAACCGGCAATGGTTACTCAATCACCACCACATCGTCTGACGTCATTGTTAACGGAACCTTGACCTTAGATGGTACTGGTAATATGTTTGTTGGTGATTTTGCTGGCTCCCCAATTCAGTTTATAGTTAACGGGCCAATCGTTCATACCGGTACTGCCAAGCTAGAAAGTTTCCATACCACAACTAGCCGCTTAACCATCAACGGAAGTGCAGCCTTACCTACAACCAATTTTGTTGGTAACGCCAATACCTGGAACCGTATCACGCTCAATAATAGCCATGCAACCGTCAACCAATTGGTAATCGGCTCCAACAACTTGACTGTTAGCAACCAACTCAACATTCTGGATGGTCGCTTAAGCCTTGATGCTGGTACCTTGACTACAACAGGTCCGTTGATCGCTACCTCACCTGATGGCGCCTTCAACTTCACGAGCCTCAGCAACCTGGTCACAGGTTCGAACTCTACATTACCAACCATCTCTATTGTCAATAACCTCACCATTGGTGGTGGTGGTGCGACAATGGGCGGTGACGTCACTGTAGGTGGAACCCTAACACGGACTGGTGCCTTGACTGTCGGTAGCAATACCCTGACCCTAAACGGAACAACATCTGGTGCTGGCAACATTGTAACTACATCGAGCTCTAACCTGGTCTTCGGTGGTAGCACCTTAACAGTTACCTTGCCTGCTAGCATTAGCGCAGTTAATGATCTGACAGTTAACAACAGCAACGCGGGTTTAACACATGGCATTAGCCTCGGTGGTCCGCTGACGATTTCTGGTACACTTGCCTTGACCGATGGTACACTCGCTGTGGGCTCTAACACCCTCAATATCAATGGTCCAGTTACAGCTGTTTCTGGAATGCTCAATACTAACGGTTCAACTATCGTTGTAGGCGGATCTGGTTCTTTACCAGTCTCGGTTCCATTTGGCCCAACAACAAGTGCTGCCTCAATTGGTACACTTACCATGAACCGTGCAGGCTCAACCTTCTATCCGCTTGGCACTGCATCTCCAAATGCTGTCACCATTGTTACTGCACTAAACCTGCAGGCTGGTACAGTAGATGGTAGCTTCATGCAGATGGCTAACAATAGCACAATCACACCAACAGCCGGAGCTACAATCACCAACTTTAGTTCTAGCAACATCCCGTCTCCGAACCGTGTAAATTATATTTACAACTCAGGCGCGGACGTTCAGATGAATGGTGAGATGGTACCTACTAAAGTCAAGGATCTTACCATTACTCGTTCAACGCTCAACCAAGCAATTGGTGACATTGATGCATCTGGTGATATTACACTCGGTACTGGTACAATCTTTAGCCTCAGCAATGGTGGATCGCATTTTACCACCAACTTCCGTGGCAACCTATTTGGTGCTGGCACCATCACCACTGGTGGATCTAACTACCTAGTCTTTGGTAGCACTAGCGGTCAGACCATCAATAACTCGGTCACCTTGCCACGTGTCAATATCCTCAACGCCGGTACGATCGTTACTGCAGCCACAGGCATAACAACCACAATCACAGGTGACTTCCTAAATGCAGGTCGCTATGTTGCTGGTAATTCTAGCTTGATTTTGAACGGTACTTATACCTCTGGAACTGGTACCATTAGCACCTCAAGCTCAACTAACTTGACTTTGGGTGGTACTACAGCTACTACTTTGCCTAATACGTTCTTCTTTACAGGGCCAGCTTTGCTCAACAACCTGACCATTGGTAATACTGCAGGCATCCAGATGGGTAGCCAAAGCATGACTGTGTCTGGTACCTTGTTGTTCAGCCCTGGCGCTGGTTCGCTCAGCACTGTTGCTGCTACTAGCTCTAACCGTGTTGACCTCGGACTAACAGGCACAGTGTCTGGCGAGGCTGCCGGTCGTTATGTAATCGGTCGTCTTCGTGGCCGTCGTGTGATAGCCGCTGGTGTCAGCAATAATTTGGCAGGTATGGGTGTTATCATGACCGGTGTCACGGCCCCAACCGCGGCGCTGATGAATAGCCTTGGTGGATCTTTCCAACTTGACAGGATTACTGGTATTGCTGCCAGCACAAGCACAGGCAACTCGGCACAATCGCTATCTGCCAACCAGTCTATCAAACGTAACTGGGTATTCTCTGCTGTTGGCACCTTGCCTTCGCCTCTTAACCTGAACCTGTTCTGGGTTAGTGACGATGACAACGAGAACAATGGCGGTACAATTGCTAGTATGGCCATTTATACCCGCCCTGATGCTGGTTCGCTTTGGACACGAGTCGTTACACCTGGACCAACACGTTTCATCAATGCAGATCTTGGTAGTGGTAACCGTCAACTATACGGTCAAGCCACTAGCTTCACTGACTTCACTGGTGGTTTCGAAGGCGCTCCACTTCCTGTAGAGATTAGCTCACTGACCGCTCGTCGTGTTCAGAAAGATGTACGAGTTATGTGGCAGACTGTCACCGAGAAAAATGCCAACCGTTTTGAGGTTCAACGCAGCCTAGATGGCAAAACCTTCACCACCGTTGGTGTTGTTGAGGCAGCTGGTAATAGCTCTACCTTGCTCAGCTACAATTTCATTGACAAAGGTGTGGCCAACATTGTCTCAGGTTATGCTTACTATCGTCTGAATACCATCGACAACGATGCTACCTCAGAGTATAGCTCAGTTGTTTCTGTGGACCTCAGCAAGGATGGACCTAGCAAACTACAACTTGCAGTTAAGCCAATGCCATTCGGTAGCTTCCTTGACCTCACCTTTGAGGCCGATGACAAAGCCACCACTGTGGTAACCTTGCAAGACGTTACCGGTAAACTGATCACAACGCGTGAGCATGCCACCAGTGCAGGTATCAATAGTATCCACTTAGGTGAGCTAGACAATATTCCTGCTGGTGTCTATACGCTACGTATAGCCTCAGGCTTCCAAGTTGATGTTATCAAAGTGGTTAAACAATAGTCAAGGGAGGTTATCCTCCTAAATCAGAAAGCCACCCCAGCGTAAGTTGGGGTGGCTTCTTTTTTGATGCCGTATTGCATGTTATGCAGTTAGGCCTTGTTGTGGTTATGGTTTTGGGCTTAAGTCGCCATCGAGATCATTAGCTATTTTACTCGATCCCAATCCATTTATGGGTTTGGAGGCTGACCCGCCACTCTGGATTTTGTTGTACAAAGTCGATGATCAGGGGGAGCATTTCGTCTCGTTTGCTCCACTCAGGTTGCAGCAGCAGCACCGCATTAGGTTTTAGTTTGGGTACAAAGGATGTTGCCCAAGCCAAGTCTGACTTATGGTAGACCACCATCTTGAGCTCATCAGCGGCAAATAAGACTTCATCCTGTGCTGGTTTGAATTTCTTAGGTGAGCAGGTCACCCAGGACCACGTTCCGGACATTGTACCAGCGCCACTGGTCTCGATATGTGTGCGGATGCCGACTGCTAATAAAGCCTCTGTCAGGGCGCCCAGCGGGTGCATTAGTGGTTCGCCACCTGTCACGACAACAATCTTGGCTTTAGTTGCCAGGACGGTCGCTACGATTTCGGCAATACTAAACACAGGGTGGGTGTCAATTGGCCAGCTGTCCTTTACGTCACACCACACACAACCCACATCACAGCCTCCTAACCGGATAAAGTAGGCCGCAGCACCAGTATACACCCCTTCGCCCTGGAGGGTGTAGAAGTGCTCCATGACTGGCAATAGCTCGCCAGTCGGGTCAGCTGTAGTTAGGGATGGGCGTTTTTCTAGCGTGATCATGGTGCAAAGGTACGATGATGGGTTTGAGGACAAGGTCTGAAAATCGGTACTAATTATCGCAGCCAGTTGGTACAGTGATAGCCTGGTTTGCATATTTTAGTATGTTGCGCTGTCGATTTTGGCTTAATCATGCGTCCAAAAAATGACAGAATTGAGGCTTTAGCCTAAAATGATCCGACTAAAATTTAGCAAGAGAACCCTATGGGGGCGTAACTTGCACTCCCGATTTTGAATCTTTCATCACTTGTCCACCACCACGCCTCTCGTTTCTGTTGTCACCGTTGTCTACAACGGCGCTGCATATCTCGAGCGTGCTATGCTCTCTGTTTGGGCACAGGATTATCCCGAGGTGGAGTATATCATCATCGATGGGGGCAGCACTGATGGTACCTTGGACATCATCAGGAGGCATGAGGACAAGTTGGCGGTTTGGGTCAGTGAGCCTGATCGTGGTATTTCGGATGCGTTTAACAAAGGCATCGCCAAGTCAACAGGGCATTTGGTCGGTATCCTGAATGCTGATGATTGGTATGAGCCCCAGTCCATTAGCCGAGCTGTGCAGGCTTTTTTGGATGGGGCTGAGGTTATCCATGGTAACCAGCAGTATTGGCTTCCTGACGGCCAAGGTGGTGTCATCAAGGATTTTACCTTCACTGCCAATCAGTCCAAATTGTCACTAGAGATGACACTCAATCACCCGACAGTCTTCGTTGCAAGACAGGTATATGAGGAAATGGGCTTATTTCGGCTGGACATGCGTTATGCCATGGACTATGAGCTAATGCTTCGTTTTTGGTTAGGGGGTAAAAAGTTTGTTCACATACCGTCCATTCAGGCCAATATGCAGCTTGACGGTGCCAGTGACCAGAATTGGCCTAAGGCCTACTACGAATCTTACCAAGCCAAACGCCTTAACGGGATTGGGTGGGGGAGTGCTTACCCATATTACCTCAAGATGATGATCAGAACAACTGTCGCTAGGTTGCTTCCCAGATTGGGTCTCGGTGCGGTTCTGATCTGGTTTCGGAGTAAGTTTGCACTGACCGCCAAAACCAAATAGCGACAACACAGCTTAAGCAAAGTATGCGCCTCACCATTCCAGATATCCGACCTCAATTGCGTCAGCTTGCGGTGGTACGGCGTCCTGTTATTGGCTGGCCTCTTCGGTTCTCGGTCACAAAGATTCAGGCCATGTTGTTGCTCCTGATGCCCCTCACAGGCTTTTTGGGTTCCTCCGTGCTGCCGACTTGGCGCATTGCCAATATCTTTTACGTTGGCCTTGGTCTCGCCTTTCTCAAGATACGTCCTGGCCAGTCCATTGCCAGAAACTTGCTGTGGTTTCAGTTGCTGTTCTTGGCCGCCGTATTCATGCAATACCTAGGTATGGGTACCTCCTATGCATGGTCATTCTATGACATCTCCTGGATTATCTCTGTGGTGTTGCTGTTTGGGATGAGTCAGCTGTTTTTTCTCCAGATCCAGAACGGGGTCGACCGGATCATGCAGTTGTTCTACTATGTCGCAGCTGCTAATGTAGTTTATCAGCTCTATCAGCAGGTGATGGTCCAGCTGCACCTCTATGGCTTGGCCACCATCCTGAACGAACAGCTTGTTACGTACGGTAATACATTTTTTAAGATCATTGGTGGGATACTCGGCTCACCAGGTTTTATGGCCGAGGCTGGGCACTTGGCCCTTTTTCTAGCCCCTCTGATCGGTTTTCAGCTTGTGGCAGACTATTATGGCATATTGGCCCTCAACCGCAAACGGGTGGTTGTTATGGGTGTTTCTTTAGCCCTCACCATCTCGAGCGGTGCCTTCCTACAGTTTATCTTATTGGCGATCCTGTTACTCCTGATTATTAGACGTCGGCTCAATAAGTCCAACCTAGCAGTAATAGCAGGCCTTTTGCTTGGCATCATCTTGATATTCAGCCTGTTCGAAAGTTATCGCGAAGCCATACTCTATCGGTTTGACTCTGTTTTTGAGCAGGACTCTGCCCGCTTTATGGGGGCTAAAGTATTTTGGCAGGCATTCCTAGAACATCTTTGGTTGGGACTTGGGCCCAAGTCTGCTCGTTTTATCGGTGCTGACCCAAATTTTTTCTTTACAACCATATTGGCTGATCATGGCTTGGTTGCCGGGATCCCGATGTTCTTGCTTTATTTTTGCCCTGTCTTTTTGGCCTTTCGCAGGTCAAACCGCAAACTGTTCATCGTCCCTTACATCGCGATGACGGTGCATTTGTTTTTGGCTTATGGCACGTTCACCTGGGCTTTTATCTGGATGCACATCTGCCTTACAATCTGGGGGCTGGCCTATGCCAAACCAATGAATTTGGTGCAAACATCAGCCCAAGTGGATGGGGCGTTAGCTTAAACTATTTCTCCTATGGACTCAAAAAATGCAGGTCAATCCACTACAAAAAGTAGGTATGCGCAGCTAGGTGTCTCCGCCCAAAAGGAGGATATCCATGCAGCCTTGGTTGGGATTGATAAGGGCATATACCCACAGGCATTTTGCAAGGTGATCCCTGATGTTTTAGGGAATGACCCTGATTATTGCAACATCATGCACGCAGATGGCGCAGGCACCAAAAGCAGCCTTGCCTACCTCTATTGGCGCGAAACTGGGGATATGTCGGTCTGGAAAGGCATCGCACAGGACGCATTGGTCATGAATCTGGATGACTTGCTTTGTGTCGGTGTTACCGAGGGTATCTTGGTTAGTAGTACCATCGGCCGTAATAAACACTTGATTCCGGGTGAAGTAATTGCCGCGCTCATTAATGGTACCGAGGAGCTTTTGGCCACTTGGCGTGACCTTGGTATCGGCATCTATAGTACTGGTGGTGAGACTGCCGACGTTGGTGACTTAGTCCGGACGTTGATCGTAGATAGTACATTTACGGCTCGGCTCAGAAGGGATGAAGTCATTGATAATGGAAGGATAGCAGCCGGCGACTTGATCGTGGGTTTTTCATCAACCGGCCAAGCGACCTACGAAACCGAGTTCAACATGGGCATGGGTAGCAATGGGCTGACTGCAGCTCGCCACAATATGGTGGCCCATCAATACGCAGCCCAATACCCAGAAACATTTGACATCGGCCTACCAGATGATATCGTATATGCTGGTAGCTTTAATCTTACAGAAATACCTACAGGGTGGCCAATGGATATCGGTAAGGCTGTTTTGAGCCCTACCCGAACCTATGCCCCGCTCGTTAAACAAATATTGACTGAGCTTAGACCCAAGATTAACGGAATGGTGCATTGTAGTGGCGGTGGGCAGACCAAGGTCCTACATTTCGTCAAGGGCAACAAAGTCATCAAGGATAATCTGTTCCCGACACCTCCGTTATTTGCGGCCATCCAGCAGGCTACCAACATGGCTTGGCAAGAGATGTATCAGGTCTTCAATATGGGACACCGACTAGAGATATTTGTGCCAGACCAATTAACCGCAGATCGCTTGATCGAGCACGCAAAAAGATTCAATATCGAGGCACAAGTAGTTGGCCGTGTAACTGATACGGCAGGACCTGGGCTTGAGATTCGGAGCGAGCATGGTGTTTTTGAGTATTAATGGTAAATAGGCAGATCATTTCTATATGGTGATTTTTAGCGGTGCCAAAATCAATCTTGGCTTGCAAATTCTGCGCAAGAGGTCTGATGGTTATCATGACTTAAGCACCTGCTTCTTCCCCATAAAATGGTCTGATGTGGTCGAGGTTTTGCCCTCTGCAGGTCCTACAAGTTTGCATGGATCAGGCATTATTGTGCCGGGCTTACTAGCGCAGAACTTGGTCTATAAGGCTTGGCAGTTGCTATCTGACCTATACAAAATCCCAACTGTCGATATTTATTGCCACAAAGTGGTACCTATGGGTGCTGGCCTCGGTGGTGGCAGTGCTGATGCCGTTGCTGTCCTGAAGGCATGTAACGAATTGTTCGGTATTGGCCTAGACACCGAGCAATTATGTGCCTTGGCCTTGTGGTTAGGGAGTGATTGTCCTTTTTTTGTCGAAGGCCAGCCAACATTGGCTGGGGGGCGTGGCGAGGTTTTTGAACCAATCAACCTCGATCTTTCTGGTTATCAACTGGTGGTAGTTCACCCAGGTGTAAGTGTGAGCACGGCACAAGCTTTTAGCCAAGTGAAGCCAAATGCCGCAGTCCCGGACATTGCCCAAATCATCCGACAACCAGTTGGCAATTGGCAATCGGCAGGTTTGAGAAACGATTTTGAGGCAAGTGTCTTTCCTCAGTTGCCAGTGGTAGCAGCCCTCAAACAACAATTGCTAGATCTCGGTGCTGTTTATGCCGCAATGAGCGGCAGTGGTAGTGCCGTCTATGGGCTCTTTGACCAACCAATTGATCCTTGTGCTCATTTTGATGGATTGGCTTGGCATCAAGAGTAAAGACTAGTTTGACCTAGAAGATAACCTGATGACCATCAAAAACAAAGGCGACATATCTGATTACTCAGACCTGTCGCCTCTAGGTTGCTTTGCTAATTTCTAGATGATCTATCTACTTCACAAACTCATTAGCTACAATAAGCTCCTTGCCGCCGTGGCTGTAGTCATAGAATCCTTTGCCTGATTTTACACCCTTGTGACCTGCGCGGACCATATTGGTAAGCAATGGACATGGGTAGTATTTCGGGTTGCCAAAGCCGTCATGCAGGACATGCAAGATGCTATGGCAAACATCAAGGCCAATGAAGTCAGCTAGCTGCAACGGACCCATTGGGTGTGCCATACCAAGCTTCATCACAGTGTCGATCTCAGTCACACCTGCCACACCTTCGAATAGGGTCTGGATGGCCTCATTGATCATAGGCATCAGGATGCGGTTGCTTACAAAACCAGGGTAGTCATTAACCTCAACAGGGGTCTTGCCAAGCATTTTGCTTAGGTCCATGATGGTATCTGTGACGGCCTGGCTAGTGGCATATCCGCGGATGACTTCCACGAGTTTCATCACTGGTACTGGGTTCATGAAGTGCATTCCGATCACCTGTGCTGGGCGTTTGGTGGAAGCTGCTAATAGCGTGATCGAGATACTACTGGTGTTGGTTGCTAGTACGCAATGGGCAGGCGCTGCGGCATCGAGGTCAGCAAATAGTTGGGTTTTAATGGCCACTTGTTCGGTCGCTGCCTCTACGACCAGGTCCGCATTAGCGACAGCAGTCTTGAGGTCGGTACTAGTGCTGAGACGGCCAAGGGTTTCAGTCTTTTCAGTTTCGGTCAGTGTGCCTTTGCTGACCTGGCGGTCCAGGTTTTTGCCAATCGTGACGATGGCCTTGTCGAGGGCAGCTTGGTTGATGTCCAGCAGGGTCGTGATAAATCCATTCTGGGCGAAAACATGGGCAATTCCGTTACCCATTGTTCCTGATCCTATGACGGTTATGTTACGCATATTGAGGGCCTGTAGTGGCCAATTCTAGTTTTGGTGTATTGGAAATCGCAGGGTCCAGTAAAATTTGTGTGCTGTGCCCTATGATGTTGCAAGTTGGTAAGGGATGGCAGGAGTACCAAATGTTTTGCTAACCTGCCTGCTTTGTAATAAGAGGGGGGCTGGCCTAAAGTTCCATTCAAAAATGTGGCCAAGCAACGAAATATTTAGTGATTTGATGGAAATCAAAAGTGACTATTGCGGCTTCCAAACTAGGGTTTAGCCTTCTCCATTACGAATTCTTTTATCTTGCTCATTGCCTCACGCAGGACATCAGAAGGCGGCAAGAAAACCACCCTAAAGTGATCTGGACTTGCCCAATTGAACCCAGTGCCTTGGACAAGGAGGACGTGTTTTTCTTTCAGCAAACCCATGATGAGTTCTAGGTCCGAACGCAGGGTAGATTTGCTGAGGTCGATCTTGGGGAAAAGATAGAAGGCGCCTTCTGGTTTAACGCATGTGATACCAGGGATATCGGTGATTAGGTTGTAGGCCAGCTCACGTTGTTGGTACAGGCGTCCACCAGGCGAGACTAGATAATCGATGCTTTGTTTGCCGCCAAGGGCAGTCTGGATCGTGAGTTGGGCAGCGACATTGGCACATAACCGCATACTGGCCAATGCATTGACACCTTCCATATAGCTTGTGGCCTTGTGCCTAGCCCCCGTGAAAACTGCCCATCCTGCTCGCAGGCCCGCAGCACGGTGGTTTTTACTCAGTCCACTAAGTGTGATGCAGAGTGTGTCATTGACGTAGGATGCCGCATGGTGGTGTTTGGCCCCGTCATATAAGATCCTGTCATAGATCTCATCCGAAAACAATACCAAATTATTAGCCTCTGCTATCTGGGCGATTTGCTTGAGGATTTCTGGCGGATAGACCGCCCCCGTCGGGTTATTGGGGTTGATCAGGACGATTGCCTTTGTTTTGCCCGTGATTTTGGACTTAAGGTCAGCTACATCAGGGTACCAATTACTTGCCTCGTCACAAAGGTAATGGACCGATTTGCCAATGCAGAGGTGTACAGCAGATGTCCAGAGTGGATAATCTGGGCTAGGTACTAGCACCTCATCCCCAGGGTTTAGCAGTGCCTGTAGGCAAAGCAAAATGAGTTCAGAAACGCCATTGCCCAGATAGATAGAGTCTGTGTGGACGCCAGCAATACCACGCGAATGGTACAACTGTTGCACTGCAATACGCGCCGAATACAACCCTTGTGAGTCCGAATAACCTTGGGCATCCCGGATGTTGACGATCATGTCGTGCACCATCTCGTCCGGCGTGTCAAAGCCGTATGGTGCAGGGTTGCCAATATTGAGCCGAGTAATGCGATATCCTTGGCGCTCAAGCTCTTTGGCTTGATCATAAACAGGACCACGGATCTCGTACCGAGCACCACGTAGCCGATCACTCTTTACAAACATAGTAGGGTATAGCTACTTGTTCTGTAAGTCCACTGACGACAAGAAATAGCTAGTCAATGAACCTGAACATCCGACGCCACCTGATTTTGTCAAGAAAACCAGCATGGCTATCCAGCGACATCCACACGAGCCAGGCCTTGCCAACCACGTGGTCAGCAGGGACAAAGCCCCAGAAGCGCGAGTCCTCTGAGTCGTGACGGTTATCACCCATCATAAAATAATAGTCTTGTGTAAAGGTGTATTCCGTTTGGGCTTTTCCGTCTAGGTACAGGACACTGTCTCTGATCTCGACGTTACTGAGATGTTCATAGTCTTTTATGGTGCTACCATAGACCAAAACTTGCTCCTTCGTTAGTTTGATTTTTGCCCCAGCCTTCGGGATCCAGAGGGGTCCAAAGTTGTCCACATTCCAGAGCAAGTCGGGCTTGTCTGTCGGGAAGCAATTTTTGTAAGCTATGTATCCTGGTGGGGTAATGATTTTGATTGAGCCTTTCACGAAAGGGAAGGCCTTTAGCTTTTCGACAGCTTCGCTTGTGGCCTTGATGTGGTAGCCGTTTTGATTGGGTTTGTCGATGCGTTCGTAGTCAGTGATATCTATCTCGGCAAAGACTTTCTCGTTGATGAACTCAGGCGAGAAAACAAAATACTCCTCCTGCATCTTTGGCGGATTGCTGATGGCCTTGCCATTGAGGTGCACCTGTCCGTCAACGACGCTGAGTGAATCACCAGATATTCCAATGCATCGCTTAATGTAGTTCGTCTTTTGATCAGCCGGATGGCCTTTTTCTGCAGGGTAGTTAAAGACGACAACATCGTTGCGTTGGATATTGGTAAAGCCCGGTAAACGGTAGCTAGGTATCTGAATTGCCCCAATATAGGATGGAACATTAGTGCCCCATATTGTCTGGTGGTTTAGCGGCAGTTGCAAAGGGGTGTTAGGTGTTCGTGGGCCATAATGTAGCTTGGACACAAAAAGGAAGTCCCCAACCAACAAGGATTTTTCCATGCTACCAGTCGGGATCGTATATGCCTCTAGGAAAATCCACCGAACAAAGGTGGCTACAATCACAGCAAACAAAATGGCGTCTAGCCACTCACGGCTAGCTGATTTGACTGGTCTAGTAGGTTTGGATGAAGATGTAGTTAGACTCATTGAGTGGGAAAGGCCGTAAGTAAGGGCAGAGAGTAATGTGCAAAAGTAAGAAGCCCGGGCCCAGCGCTAGGTTCTGGATACACCTGGTGACAAAAGTAGGTATAAACAGCTGTTTTAGAGGCTAGTTTTTGGCTTTACGGGTTCAGTAGCGGATTAGAAGCTTATTTCGGTATCGAGTTTAATGACCATGTTGTCCCATTGCCCAGGTAGCTGTAGCGGGCCATACCGGTAGAAAGCACCAACACCGAAGCCAAGATAATAGGTATTAAGGTACTTGATCCGGTACATATCCTTAACCAGAATGCCAGTTTCGTAAAGTCCCTTATTCATCGATTGGTTATTGATCCCGAGCTGAAGCTCTGGCCGACGCAGGTCACCCCATCCCATAGCATGGACAAGAGCCGGCTTTGGGGCGAAGTTTTCATACTTGCTGCGCCACAACAAGGATCCAAAGTCGTGATAGAAGAAAAGGGCTGCAAATTGGTCCTGGGTGAACTCATACGTGCCCACAGTCTGGAAGTAATTGCGCATGGCGACTGGGATATCCCTGTCCTTAGCACCCATTCCGTTGAACAATAAGCCATAAGGTAATGGGCGATCGGTATATCCGCCGGCAAGGGTGATATAGGTGTTGCCAATAAAGATCGACTTGAGGTGGTGCTCAACCCTAGCATTGAGCCTGACATAATCTAGGTCTCCCCATACATTGTTCCGGATGCCACGGCTTGCTTGTAGGTAGATTGCAGGGTAGCCCCGATCGAGCATAATCCTGCGACCTTTGAACAATTCGTATCGCTCGCCATACACAATGCTTAGGGATGCTTGGGCCTCCAAAGTACGGAAGCCTGAAAACTGCGCTGACAGTTTAGCGTCTGTCCCTTGTGTGTCATCGACACCAAACTGGTAGTCATATCCGGCACCGACGAGACGGCGGTCAATACCAAACTCTAGACCCGTGAACTTGAAAGGTCTGAGCCTTGTACTAAGCCGCCAGCTTTCGAAATAGTCCATGCGGCTCGTGATGAAGGTCCTGTAACCTTCGGTGCTCAGTAGATTCTTGAAGTTGAGAAATGATTGCTGACCAGGCTCGGATACGTCGTTGGTGTAGGCAAGGTTGATGTGCCAGTCAAAAAAGCGGCTGAACTTGTAGTCCGCAAAGAGATTATATTTGAACCTGCCGTCCTTTGTGCCATAGGCACCATAACCACCAAAGACCCAGTGTTTGGATAGGCGCTGGTTAGTCCTGATACCAGATCCAAACCGAAAGCCTTCAAACTTATTGACTGTAAAAAACTGGTCCAAAGGCAACTCAAATTTTCCAATCGGGATGGCTCCAAGAGCAAGATACTCCATTGCCATCACGATCTTCTCGACCTTGCTGGCGCTATCCTTGATGATCTTGTCCATGAATTTATACGTATTGGCTTCCTTTAGGGAGGCTGTATCGATTCGGAGCTTGTTCATTTCGGCAATTGGCAGGTTGGTGGAAATCTCTGGGATCTCCAGCTCTTCCTCGATGAAGTCCATCCGACGCAGGCCCGCATCCGTTTTGATGCCCCCGATGTAGGTCCTAGCTATGCCAACCACGCCTTCGTCATTGGCCTTAGCAGCACCACCGAAGTTAAAGTCCGTATGGAGCTGGGTCGGGAACCAATATTTACCGTCCACGATTTCGTACATCTGTTTGATGCTAAAGTCGATCAGCGGTACGTCGTCCGCACTGCGGGCCGTGATGTTCTGGATGGCGTAGCCCTTGCTATTAATGCTAACCTGCCCTTTGAGGCCATTTATATTGGCATCGTCATAAGGGGCGTAGTTGATCACAAATGTGGTATCGCCATCCGAATTGATACGTGTCTGGACCAGCGTAAAGTCATACCGCCTTGTGCTTCCTGCCGAAATAGGGCTAATGTAGTCGCGGTTAAATAGTGTGATAGCGTCCTTATACATCCCGAATGGCTGTAGCCTTGTGCCAATTGCAGCTAGGGCTAGTTTCGGGAATCCGCTGGTGCGGGTCGAAAGGACTGTTTCGTTAGACTGATTGGGGTAGCGGTACTTTCTCTCGGTAAAAGTTTCGTTCAGAAAGAGGTAACTGGTATCCAGATGTTTCGAAAACTCTTCCCGGTCAATACTATCACGGATTTCGCGTTTGCGAGCTTTGGCATAATAGGCCGAGTCCCTGATGAGCTTTGCCCCTGGCGACTTGATGGCAAATAGGGAGTCCTCGCGCCGTTCTATAATGGCCCGGTCCTCCTTTGGGCGATTCCGAGGGCTAATCGAGACGGGATTAACTATAAACTTGTTATGAGATCGGTAAGTAAAGCTGGTGATGTTCTCGGGGTTATTCTTCGGTTTGTTCTTGACCGCAAGCTTGATAATGCGGTGGGCCGGGTTGGCATTTTTGAGGACAACAATCGCGACTTTCTCGATCACGGACGGTACCAGTTTGATCTTGAGAATATCTGCAACAGAGGTAACCTCGATCGATTTAGGATTGTATCCTACGTAGCTGAGTTTGATCCTGGCAGGAAGCTGACTTAAGCTAAGCACAAAGGCCCCATTGAGGTCTGTGGAGGTGCCTTTTTGTGAGCCTTCCAGGATAATGTTGACAAAGGGCATGGTCTCATAGCTGACACTATCTTTTACAACACCTTTGACCACAAAGTTGCCAACTTGCTGTTGTGCCCAAGTTTGATTGCTGACTGCAAAACTAATCAACAACAAAAACATCAGTGTCCTACCAAAGCTCCTAGAGGTTGGGCCAATATCTTTGCCATTCCCTAAATTGTCTGGCTGAGCAAGGCACAATTGTGCTGGCAAAAGCTGTGGGTCATGAGTGGGCGGCATAGGCTTGGCAGCGTGTTAA
>CANHWS010000043.1 GCA_947464365.1 Cytophagaceae bacterium
CATCGTTTAGGGCGTGGACTACCAGGGTATCTAATCCTGTTTGCTCCCCACGCTTTCGTGCCTCAGCGTCAGTAACAACTTGGCAAGCTGCCTTCGCTATCGGTGTTCTTTATGGTATCTATGCATTTCACCGCTACACCATAAATTCCGCCTGCCTCAACTGTACTCAAGTCTAACAGTATCGGTGCCAGTTCTACAGTTAAGCTGTAGTATTTTAACGCCGACTTATCAAACCGCCTACGCACCCTTTAAACCCAATAAATCCGGACAACGCTTGCACCCCCCGTATTACCGCGGCTGCTGGCACGGAGTTAGCCGGTGCTTATTCTAAGGGTACCGTCAATTTCACCCGCAGGTGCTTTTTCTTCCCCTTCTAAAGCAGTTTACACTACTGAGTAGCTTCTTCCTGCACGCGGCATGGCTGGGTCAGTCTTCCGACCATTGCCCAATATTCCCTACTGCTGCCTCCCGTAGGAGTCTGGCCCGTATCTCAGTGCCAGTGTGGGGGATCTTCCTCTCAGAACCCCTACTGATCATCGCCTTGGTGGTCCGTTACACCGCCAACTAGCTAATCAGACGCATACCCATCTCTATCCGTATCCTTTAATGGCTTCATCATGCGATGACACCATCTTATGCGGTATTAATCCAAATTTCTCTGGGCTATCCCCCAGATAGAGGTAGGTTGTATACGCGTTACGCACCCGTGCGCCACTGATGTATTGCTACACCCGTTCGACTTGCATGTATTAGGCCTGCCGCTAGCGTTCATCCTGAGCCAGGATCAAACTCTCCGTTGTAAATCCTGTGTGTATATTAAGTACTAACCCCATGTGCGCTGCTTGATGTCTTTCGACTTCAAACCCGCTGCAGAACTGATTAGTACAACACGTCTATTTGTTGCGGTTCTGTACTTGAACCTATTGTAGATTCCAGAACCTAGTTGCTCAAAGGTTTTTTAATTGACAAAGTTTCTTGCATCGTCTCCGTAATATCACTACTACCTCGACGTCCTGTCTTTTTGCTTTGCGTACTATCTCCAATCACTCAAAGAACTTATCCCAAATTATGTCTCACGACTTAATCCAGAAGTGTGGTCACCAGCGCCTCTCAGCTCTCTCTTAACCCCTCTTTTCTTAATCCCTGACCTCGCTCGTTTGCTCCTGTCAAGTGAAACTTTCGTTTCGTTTTTCCCTTTCTTAGCGGCTGTTGTTCCGTTTGGGATTGCAAAGATGTAGGATCAGTTTGGATATCCAACAACAGGCTGACAAAATAATTTGAGAAAAGGCAGAAGTCACTGATAATGAGGCAAATATTTTCCGAAGTATTTTGGGCCTCCTACTTGGTGCCTTTCAGATTTCCTCAAATGGTCTTTGTAGGCATACTTGACGGACTGGTTGGCCAAAGATCAAAAACGCTTAGGCATCACCACATGGACTAAAGGTACCTGCCTTAGACCCATTAAGGCTACTTTGAAAGCTAGTTGGCAGACCTTTGGTAAGATGTATGGCGGTCCAGTACCGACGTAAGGGCCTGCTGCACTCCATTAGGGCAAGTAAGCGTAGGAGCGAAGCATTCTGCGTCCAGATCTGGGGGCAAAGATCTTGACCAATCCCATAATATAGAGGCGACTTGGGTCTGGGCCGATAGATTCGGATCAGGGCTGGCGTGGCTCAACCCATAAGAGAAGGTATTGCCACCTTTACAACGGCAGGGTAGGAGGGACCAACATCGAAGGCAGGTTCGGGGCGGCAGCTGCTTGCCTCGATTGTACATACTATATAGTGTAGCACAATCAGGTTATACATGCTCCCGTTGGGATGAGCCCACAAACCAACGGGATTGTTTAGGCTGACACAATAGCAAAGCCCCTGCCTCACCTATCAGTGTGCAAGGGCTTCATGATACTCTATAGGTCCGACAGGTTTAGTCGCGATGTCGATGCTAGGAGGCTATATACTAAGGTCTAGAAACTCACCCCGAAGGCAATGGGGGTCAGAGCTGGGCCTCGATCTGCCTTAAAGAGGGTAGTGAGATTGTAGTTGCAAAACACATCGATCCCGCCCCAGCCGACTTGGCCACGAAGCCCTAGCTGAATGTTGTTGACATTGAAGTCACCCTCGCCAGCGCGGATGGTCTTGTTGTCCTGGCTGACTTTGCTATACTCGTCTAGTTTGTAGCCTGCATATCCCCCAAAACCGAAGCGGAGACCACGCGACCGTTGGTAATAGTACATAATCGGGGCGTTGAGGTAAGCAACGGTGAGTTTGCTGTCATCATAGTTGTTTTGTCCTTGCGGGGCGGGCTTCCAACTCAAGTCGCCTGTGGTGCCGTCTTGCTCGATGCGCAGCTTTTTGCCAAACTTGAAGTTGTACCAGCTCAGCTCAAGACCATATAGCAGGTGATGCGGAGAAGATGAAGCACCTAGCCTCGTCTTGGACAGGAACCGAAGGGCAAAGTATCGGCTATTGAGGTTGTCGAGTGTGTAAGGTTCGCGCGAGTCGACTTGGGCGCCATTGGCGGTATAAAGATTGAGGCCAAAGTCAATGTCAAGTTGGCCAGTGGTCCGTTTCCGATTCGTGGACCGCCCCCAGACCTTGACATCATGCATCATAGAGTCGAGGCTATGTCTATCCCAATTCGGTCGGTTGACCTCGATGAATTTGATGCTGCTGCTGCCAACGACCCGATAGGTGCGGGACTTCATCTTGATGGTGCTATCCGTGGTGCGGAAGGTGCCCCCATCGTTGCGTGAGCTATCCAGCTTGCCGACTACCGTTGCCAGATCGACGTTGACAAAACTAGACAAATCACCATTGGTCGTGATGAGCATCATCTTGTTGCGGTTCTTGAGCTTGATGATAATGGTGTCCTTGGGGCTATCAACCGCTTGGGTAGATATAACCTTGGTTTGTCCGGCCAAATTTGCCGCCTTAGTGGTGGTGGACAAGATTGCCAGCGCTTGGCGTTTGGTAGCAGCCGCTTGGGTCGATTGGGTAACGGGAGCTTTAACAGGATCAGCAGGGCGCAGACCCGTAGCTGGGAACTTGGTGGTATGGCTATGGGCGAACCAACTATTGCCAAAGAGGAATAAAAAAGCGAAGATTTTCATGGGTCTGGATTTGGGAAAGTTGTTCGGCACTAGGCCTAGTAGATGGAGAGATGAAATTGTGGGAGATGTGCTTCAGGAACTAAGACGGATGTAGCCTTCTGGTCAGGTGGCCGGGCATGACCACCGAATGATGAGACTACTATTAATAAGATGAGCTTTGGGTTCGAGCCTTGATCAACTATTGCCTACCAAGACGCTGGATGAGGGATGGCCGACTAGAGTCCGAAGGTGAGCTGAGGCTAGCGCGACCCTTCCGGATATCATTGAGGCGTGTAAACCAACTACCCTGGTGAACTGGCGTTTTATATCGCTCTGTTTCTGGTTCTGATTGGCCAGCATCAGGGTCGATTAACTCGGGCTCGAGCTGGGCAACCATTTGGTCTCGTTTGCTGGTGGGCCTAATCTCGATCGTGACCTCAAACTGATCATCGGGTTTTGCTGGTGCATGTTCCGTGGTCTTCGGTTGGGACCGAACCTGAACGATCGGTTGAGTTGGTGGCAAAGATCCTATGTCGCCAGGCTGCTGGCTGGAGTTGGGTAATGGCTTAGTTAAGGCCACCAAACTTTGAGAGGTTTGTTTTTGGATGGGTTCATCTGGTCGATGCTTAGCTACTGATTGCCAATGTTTGTCAGGTTGGATATTCTGATCTTGGATATCAGTAGCGTCAAATTCTGCAACTTTAGAATCAGCATCATTGATCTGATCGACATATTTAGTTCCCTTTAGGGTAGAACCAGGATCTGGAACAGCGACTGATTTGTGAGCCTCCGTCTGCGCCAAACCTGCCTCAGTACCATGTTGGCCTTGGCGGAAGAACCAAGCAAGGCCCACCACCAACAACAAGGAGGCAGCGATCGAAATCCACCAGATCGGTAGGACCCTTATCCTGGCTTCTTTCATTGTGGCCTTAACCTGATCTGGCGCTGTGGCAATGGTAGGGTTACTACCTGCGTTCGCACTTAGTAGCCGCGCCTCAAGCTGGAGCCAACGCTCATCAACATCTGGCAGCTGCGCGTCTGACATTTGGGTTTCGGCCGCTTGGGCAAATAGTTGGTCGAGCGGATTTTGTGGGTCATGATGGCCCGGCAGATGTTTGGTATTATCGGTGGTTGCCATGATGATTAGTGTTTATGATGGTAAAATGCCTGGCCAACCCAACTCTGTAGCATAGCACGGGCACGGTTAAGCTGACTTTTGCTGGTGCCGATCGCGATGCCGAGCTGTTCAGCGATTTCTTGATGACTATACCCCTCGATGGCATAGAGGTTAAAGACCGTCCGGTAGCCATCTGGCAGTTGGGCCACGAGCTCCATCAACTCGGTTGCCGATAGTTGGCTATCTGGCGATGGATGCTCGGTGATGGGTTGTGGACCAGTATTGTCATCAGCCCCGCCGAGCTCAACATACAGGATATGCCGTTTGCGTAGGACCTGAAGTGCATGATTTACAACCAACCGGCGGATCCAGGCCTCTAGCGGACCAGTACCATCATATTGGTCGATCTTCAGGAAAACCAGCATCATCGACTCCAACAGGACATCCTCTGCTTCGGGCCCGTTGCCGAGGTAACGTTTGCAGACTGTCAACATCCGACCAGCATAGAGCCGATACAATTCATGCTGCGCGTTTCGCTCGCCTTGCCTCAGGCGAGTGATCAGATCAGCGATATGTATGGTGGCTGCGGCCATGGGTGTTGATTTGCGTTAGTAAGGCCTCAGGTTTAAAGGGGCTTAGCTGCGCTTCTGACTACATGATGCAATGTCGGGCAGATAGGTTGCGTGGGGGAGGAAATATTTTTTTGCGTAGGTGACGGCTAGGCTTACGAATTAGTACGGTTTGTAACCCAAGACCGCTGGATCAGGGCTTTAATTATGGCGGCACCACTATCTAAACGATTGTTGCTTTGGCATAACGTCGAAACCAAAACGCAGTTAGGAGCCTTGCAATGTCATCTGATTATGGCTAGACCTTGCAAATACCCACCCTCATCAACATTTTCTATCGCAGTCTTGCCCATTCTGGCTGTAATTTTCGGACCATAGCCCAGGGTCACTTCGCTACACGCGATTCTCAGGGCCTACAAAACGACGATAGCTAACCTCCAACGGTGCCAATACCACCATTTCTGATGCCAAACATCCTGCCTCCATTCAATCTGCAAAACTGGATAGACGAAAATAGACACCTGCTCAAACCACCCGTTGGCAACCGCGAGCTTTACACCGAAAGTGGAGACTATATCGTGATGGTTGTTGGTGGACCTAATAGCCGCATCGACTACCATACCAACCATGGTGAAGAGCTTTTCTACCAACTAGAAGGCGAGATTACGGTCAAGATTGTAGTTGATGGCCAACATCAGGACGTCGTGATCCGGGCTGGCGAGATGTTTTTGCTTCCGAGCCTAGTACCCCATAGCCCTCGCCGTGGCCCTGATACCATTGGTCTGGTCATCGAACGGAAACGGTCAAACCAAGAGGAGGATGGCTTCGGTTGGTATTGTGACAACTGTGGCAATTTGCTACACCAAGAGCACGCTCACGTTACTGATATTGTGAGGCAGTTACCACCGATCATGAATGCCTTTAAGGAGAATCTGGACCATCGGACCTGCAAACAATGTGGAACGGTAAAGACAGTTTAAGCTGCTGTATCAATTCCTAAACAACAAAACCGATCAGTTAGGTTAGCCGCCACCAATGCCAAAAACGGACTGTTTTTCAAATTCTAATAGATCATTGTATGCACTTAGAGACCATAAACCCACTTACTATTGCCTACTCCGAACGTCATACCAGTCCAGAGGGACCAATCTTGGCAGATCTTAGCCGACATACCTTCGCAAATGTGATGCAGCCAAGGATGTTAAGTGGCCATATCCAAGGTCGGTTCTTGGCCATGATCGCCCAGCTGATGCAGCCCAAACGGATACTAGAGATCGGGACTTATGTTGGCTACTCGGCACTATGTTTGGCTGAGGGTCTTGGGCCTGATGGCATCATTCATACCATCGACATCAACGAGGAGCTGGAGCACATCATGCGGAAGTACTGGGCAGCCGCTGGTAAACAAGGCCAAATCAAGTTTCATCACGGACCGGCTGCCGAGATCATCCCGAATCTACACGCTACAGAACCCAGTCAGCAGTGGGACCTGGTCTTCATCGATGCTGATAAACCAAGTTATGGCCTGTATTATGATCTCGTGATAGACCATGTACGGCCCGGTGGGATCATCCTGAGTGATAATGTGCTCTGGAACGGCAAGGTGGCTGAGCCCCAAAACCATACAAAGGACCGAGATCTGCCACATATATTGGCCTACAACCAAAAGTTATTGGACGATCCGCGGACAGAAAACATTCTCCTGCCCATCAGGGATGGGATCATGGTGAGCCGTAAACTGTAGTTGTTGATAGGAACATGGCGTGGCACTAGGCCAAGATCGCAATCATAACCAACTGATGATCAGCAATTTAAGTTGCTTTGCAACCTTACTATAAGCTAACCTACTTCACAGGTTTGGCAAACAGCGGTACATCCTTATACCGACTTTCGCCCATGGGCATGGTGTGCAGAATGGCAAATGTGACCCCATAGGCATTGACCTTGAGCCAATGCAGATTGACTTTATAGCCATCACTAGTCCGCCTATACTGATGGACAATGGCCGAACCAGGATCGGTTTCGGTCGGAAGTAGCTCGATGGTGGATCCTTTGCGTAGCCCCAAATTGGACTGACCAGCCTTGAAGATCGCTTCCTTGGCAGTCCAGAGGCGTGTCCGGGCATCTAGTTGACCAGAATACAACCGTAAAAGGGCCATTTCCTCATCATTGATGATCCTAGTTAGGGTCTCAGGCAACAAAAGCCGATCCAGTGGCTCCAGATCGCAACCAAAGTTAGGGGTGTGGCTTTTGGCTTTGGCCTTCCCAGACCATAACATGATAGCAGCAACATCTCGGTGGTGTGACCAGCTAGCCTTGTACCATTGGGCCTCGCCACTATGTTTATTGCCTTCGGTTAGCTGAAACCAGATGCCATATCGGTCACGCTCTACCACAACCCTATTAACATTAGTTGCGCCAAAGTACCATCTGATCCAGGCCATGACAGCCAATTGACCATTTAATGCCGACGGATGCTTAGCCATTTCTTTACCATAGTCCACTGCAGCCGACAAACGCTCTGCATTTCCGTCAGACGAAGCGGCATACTGCCACAAAAACATGTGCATCTGAGGCCTAACATTGCTGAGCTGTTTCAGTAAGGGCATTGATATTCGGGCTGGATCGGGATTTGGAGGCAATAGAGGCTAGAAGCAAGCCCAGTTTGAGCTACATCTCAAATTTAAACAACCTATTTGGGGGATGTCTTTTTGTTACGATTGGTTTTGGTTTGGCTATGGAGGGTCTGCATCGCAAGCATGGCCTGGCTGCTGTAGACAAACTCGTGGAGTTCCTCATTGTCAGACTCCAGGATTGTATCCATATCTCCTTCCCAAACCTTTAGGCCTTGGTTCATGAACATGACATACTCGCCAATGCCCATCACTGAGTTCATATCATGGGTAACAACGACGGTTGTGATATTGTATTCGTCAGTAATTTCGGCAATCAGATTATCAATCAGGATGGAGGTATTGGGGTCTAGGCCCGAGTTTGGCTCATCGCAGAACAAGTACTTGGGGTTCATAACAATGGCCCGTGCAATACCAACACGTTTTTTCATCCCGCCACTGATTTCGCTAGGGAACTTCTTGTTGGCGTTTTCTAGTCCTACCCTAGCCAAACAGGTGTTCACACGCTCCTGCTTTTCCTCCTTGGTCATTCCCTCGTCAAGCATGTCGAGCGGAAAACGTACATTCTCCTCCACTGTCTTACTGTCGAACAGTGCACCACCTTGGAACAACATCCCGATATCACGCCTGATTTCCTTTGCAACCTTCTTGGGGCTTGTTACCAGGTCACGCCCATCATACAGGATCTGACCTGAGTCTGGCTTTTCGAGACCCACAATGCATTTAAGCAATACAGACTTGCCTGTACCACTGGCGCCGATGATCAGACTATTGATGGTTGGCTCAAATTTGGCTGAAATGCCCTTGAGGACTTCTTTGCCATTAAAGCTCTTTTTGATGTCAATAATTTCGATCATAGCAGGAGTGCCTAGGTGATATAGATATCGTATTATGTAGGGTGGCGTCTCGGACTGATTATGGTTGTGGAGACTACCCAAAACAGAGATTAGGATATCGGTAAGGATACGCAAAATTAACATCAATGCGAAGACAGCAAACAAGCCTAGGGGCTTTGTGGCTGATTTATGCCTTGAATTGATAACAATAGGATTTGATCTTTCCCCACCCAGACTAACGTAGAATACAATCCGGATGGCTGGTGGTCAAATACCATTCTTTTAAGTCACCAAAGCCATGGTTACGACCAATCGACCAGATTCTGGTATGTACTTTTGCGGCTACAAATACTGATCCAGACTTTAATTGTCTTGCTGCTATCTGGCGTATTGCGGGGTCTCGTATAGACCCATTTCTGCCCTGATCGATCTACGTTACTATCACTAGCTAAACTCAAACACCCTAAGCCTTTTGCCATGAGCGCACGCAATATCAGTTTCCATACCGAAGACATCGACTTTGTCCTGCCCAACAAAACAGATACCCGCAATTGGTTGGTTGGCATTGCTGGTGGGTACGGACTCAAGATCCGTAGTTTGGTTTATATCTTTTGCTCGGATACGTATCTGCATCAGCTCAATGTGCAATACCTAGACCATGATACGCTGACAGACATTATCACGTTTGACTACAACGATGAAGCGGGCGAAGGCAAGGTTGCTGGCGAGCTATACATCAGTCTGGATCGTATCAGGGACAACGCAAAAGACCATGGCGAAACAGCTGAGCGCGAAATGGCAAGGGTTATGGCGCATGGTCTGCTACACCTATGTGGCCTTAAAGACAAAACGGATCAGGATGCGGCCAAGATGCGGAGTGCAGAAGAGCAAGCTTTGTTGGCATGGAACCTGGTTAAATCGAACTCTTAGCAGGAACCAACCCTGCCCTATTGATGTTCCACGTGGAACGTCGATACCTATCAAATCTAAACAACAAAGTTTGCGGGATGGGATGCAAAAAGATCTTAACACGGAATTGCGGGCATCTGATGTTCCACGTGGAACAAAAGGAGGGCTTTCGTAGATAGAACACGATCGAATCAGGGCTACAACAATACTCAGTCGGGCTAGAACCTTGAAACAAAGGAACAGATGTTCCACGTGGAACAACTAGCGAAAAATAATAGGGTAAAAACAAAAGGCTAGGAAATCAAAAAAGCATTAATGACATTTGCGGGTTAATTGCCCTAGCTATGTTCAAACAATATGATGTCATCGTCGTAGGCGCTGGCCACGCCGGCAACGAGGCCGCTGCTGCTGCTGCCAACATGGGGTCTAGCGTTTTGCTAGTCACCATGAACATGACAACCATTGGCCAAATGAGCTGTAACCCAGCTATGGGCGGTGTTGCCAAAGGCCAAATCGTAAGGGAAATAGATGCATTAGGCGGACTTAGCGGTATTGTCACCGACAAAACAACCATCCAATTCCGGATGCTAAACCGATCAAAAGGACCAGCTATGTGGTCCCCAAGATCGCAAAACGATCGTGCAGCCTTCGCAGAAGAATGGCGTTACCAGTTAGAGTCCACACCCAACCTGGACTTCTGGCAGGATATGGTAACTGGGTTGATTGTCAAGAACGGTCAGGTCATTGGGATCAAGACTGGTTTAGGCAACGATGTTTATGGCAAAACAGTTGTCCTGACCAATGGGACGTTCCTAAATGGGCTGATCCACATCGGTGAAAAACAATTTGGTGGAGGTCGAGCAGCCGAAAAAGCAGCCTCTGGTATAACTGAACAATTGGTGGAGCTTGGCTTCGAAGCAGGCCGCATGAAAACCGGTACACCGCCACGCATCGATGGCCGGTCGCTCAACTATTCCTTGATGGAAGAACAACCAGGGGACGATAACCCACAAAAGTTCTCCTATCACGATAGTACCACAGCCGTACAAGATCAGCTCAGTTGCTGGATCACCTATACAAACGATGCCGTCCATCAAGTACTAAAGACAGGGTTCGAACAAAGCCCTATGTTCACTGGCCGCATCAAAGGTCTAGGTCCCCGCTATTGCCCATCAGTAGAGGACAAAATCAATCGGTTTGCGGACAAAGACCGTCATCAGATATTCGTAGAGCCCGAAGGACGACGCACCGTTGAGATTTACGTAAACGGATTTAGCACCTCCTTGCCAGAAGAAGTACAGCAAAAAGCCATTAGGCTAATACCAGGTTTCGAAAACGCCAAGATGTTCCGTCCTGGTTACGCCATCGAGTATGACTTCTTCCCACCAACACAGCTCAAGCACACACTTGAAACTAAGCTAATCCGTGGGCTATTCCTTGCCGGGCAGATTAACGGGACAACAGGTTACGAAGAAGCTGGTGGCCAAGGGATTATGGCCGGTATCAACGCACACTTACAGGCACACGATAAAGCACCATTCACATTAGGAAGGGACCAAGCTTACATCGGTGTCCTGATCGACGACTTAATCACAAAAGGTACTGACGAACCTTATCGGATGTTCACCAGCCGTGCAGAGTTCCGGACCCTGCTGCGCCAAGACAACGCAGATATCCGACTAACGGGTTTGTCTCATGCAATTGGGTTGGCCTCAGAAACCGCCTTTGCGAAAGTAGAAGCTAAAATCGCAGCTACTGCACAACTGATCAAGGATCTAGGTAAATGGAAGATCACACCAGATCAAGCAAATCCTGTACTTGAAGGTATTGGTACGGCCCAAATACGGGAGAAAACAACCATGCTGAACCTTATCCGGAGGCCAGATGTGGATATGGATAGTATTGAACAAATGGCCCTTGCCTTTGGCATCATCACCGAACCTTTACCAACAGAAGTCAGCGAACAAGCCAGCATCCAGATCAAGTACGAGGACTACCTAGAGAAAGAACGGATCATGGCCGATAAACTTAGTAATCTGGAAAACATCAAGATAAACCCAGCTTTCGATTACGCCAAGATCTCATCCATCTCAAATGAGGCTCGCGAAAAACTAAGTAAAGCCAAACCTGTGAGCTTAGCACAGGCATCGCGCATTTCTGGCATCAAACCATCCGATATCAGTATCCTGTTGCTTCATATCCAATCTTAGTAGCAAACACTAATTTCCAAGAAGACATACCTGATGTTCCTACAAGTCCCTACCCTACTAGACAGCATCGGAAGTAAGGGAAGGATAACAGGTGCGGATAGCCTTAAAACGAGTACCGTGCAAGGATCAGAGTCCGGAACCACAACGGACTATCTTGTGGCCGGAGGTACAATCTTGCTGCTTACTGCCATTATCTTTGTGTTGTTCAACCTACGCACCCGGCCACAATAGGGCATGAGGTAGCAGAACACAATAATCAACCAGTAGGTAACCCTGCAGGACAACAGAGATGTACCAAACACCGAACTCAATTCTTGGCACCAAGATGGCCTTCCATCTAAAAAAAAGGAACATCTATGCGAGACTAAGTTATGGAGCCATCGTCCTAACAGCTTACCTACTCCAAAGTTGTGCATCGGTCACCAATCCGGAAGGTGGACCCAAGGATGAGACCAAACCAAAGCTACTGAGCCTGAGCCCAGCCAACCAGGCCACGAATTACAAAGGCAACACCATTACGCTCAGCTTTGACGAACCCATTACAATCAATGACTTAAACCAACAGCTGATAATCACTCCTACCATAACATCCGGCTACAAGTCCGAAGTTAGTGGCAAAAAGTTGACCTTGACTTTCAACAAGGCATTAGCAGAAAACACCACCTACTTCTTGGCCATCAGAGCCGGTATTAAAGATCTAACAGAAGGAAACGTTCCAGACTCTTGCGAGTTTGCATTTAGCACTGGGCCCTACATTGATAGCAATACGGTCAATGGTTTGGTGCTAGACCCCGTATTAGATAAGGTGATAGATGATGCTGTGGTAGCGCTATACCGCGACAGCGACACACTGAACATCCAGAAGCAGAACCCACTATACATCTGTCGGTCAGACAAAGAAGGCAAATTTAAATTCAGGAACCTGCCTAGTGCACAATTCAGACTCTTTGCCTACAATGATGCGAACAAGGACCTGAAGTACACAAACAAAACAGAACTACTAGGTTTCCTTAACCATCCCATCAACTCGGCTAAGGACACAAGCTACCTACTAAGGATAGTAGCCCAAAACCTGGATAGCCTCAAGCTATATGACAACGAAGCAGGCCTAAACAAATCCAGCCTCAACTTTAGCAAAGGAATCGAGACCTTCAGGATTATCAGTAGCTCGGCACCGGACCAACGCCTGGCTGTAAGCAAAGGACCCAAAAGGGTTATATTATCGTGGTCTAAGGTCAAACATGACAGCATCAAGATCAAGTATCAGGCAACAGACAGTACTGGGCAGACGCTAGAAAGTCAGGTAATGCTGCACTTCAGCAAAACACGACTAGCTACCGAAAAGTCCGTCGTGGCCTATACTTTTGACCAGCAGACTAACCAGAAAATTATACCAGACGAAGGTATCAATTTACAGACATCAGATAGCATCACGAAGGTCAACAAAGATAAGTTCAAGGTCCTATTTGACGGTGATACTATTACAGACCAAGGTAAGTCCTTGACTGTGAACGAGACCGGAAAAAGACTTACGATCAAGACCGAAAAAAGACCGAAATCCAAACTGAGATTAGTAATAGCGCCTAACGCCATCGTAACATTACACGATAGCACAAACCACACAGCCGATACGCTAGACTACGGAATTGCCGAAGAAGCAGAATTCGGAATTATCCACACGATATGTACTGCCAAGCCGCCTTTCCTGATCCAGATATTAGACGGTGGCAACAACGTGGTTCGCTCAGTCCAGGACAAGCTGAAATATGATTTTACCTGGTTACCTCCATCAACCTATTCAGTAAGGTACGTAGAAGATAGCAACAAAAATGGGCGCTGGGACGCAGGAAACGTGATTTTAGGGACACTACCAGAACGTATCTTATATTACAAAGAGAAGATACTAGTCAAACAAAATTGGGAGATCGATGAGATTAGCTTACCATAATCATGACCTTAAAACAACAATCGGCGTTATTTTTTTTATCCACACAGTAGAAATACTTATCCACATACCGCCACAATAATGGTGGATAACTACCCCTAAGGCATGGGATATCAGGGACATAATATGTGGACAAGAGACAAGCGGTAGGTAACCTGTGGATAACATTGGACAAGTCACGCCTTATCCACAGAGATATACACCTGTATAACTAAGGGTAGCTAATCGGGAGCTAATCCACACCTTAAAGACCTACTAAGACGCAAATCCTAAGACATCAAGGACTTAGAAATGTGGACAACCTTGTGGACAACACTGTATAACAATCGAATAGGCATCTAGTTATTAACAAGCAGTACCTTGTACACATATCCACAGAGCTAATAGTAAGAGATAATAATCTTTATCTTATGATAGTTAATAGAGAGGCAAGACCGAACGAGCGTGCCGAGCGCAAAGGCATCTAACGTCAAAAAAAATAGCCAACTTTACACAGTCATCATCAGACCCCCAGCCCCCTGCCGAGCTGCTTGCCTGATCCACACCAGCTTTTGCCAACTGTTTATGTTTTCAACCTCGATCGCCGCCTTGCCCTTGAAGCTGGATTCTAAAAATTCTGCTTGTGCTAGCCTGTCAGACCAGCTTGAGGTTGCATTGGCTAACGACGACAGTTTAGGTGCTAGGTTCTTAACAACGTCGTCACATTGGTCCAGACGCCAATTCCGATTTGCAATCCTGATAGCGGTCGGCTTATTGTGTGCCCTCCCGACATTGGCACAACCACCAGTCATCACCCAGCCAGACCAACCCAGCCTCAGCAAACCCGAGCCAAAACTCAAGCAAGAGCAAGGCAAAGTAGCTGAGCCTGTCAAACAAACCCAGCAAGACCAGGACCAAGAGTTGGCTGACGAGTATTACCGCCGTGACGACTTCGCCAAAGCTGCTGAGCTTTACAAAAACCTGATCAAGAAAAAAGATCGTCTGGTCCTCAACTACCATAAATATAGCAATTGTCTTACTCAGCTTCAGCAGTGGGATGACCTTGAAAAGCTAATCAAAAAAATTGTCAAAGAGCAGCGCGAAACCTATACCTACCCTGTTGATCTCGCGCTTTTCTACCAAAACCATAAACGCCCGGACAAAGCCACTACCACACTACTAGACCTCCAGCCACGGATCCGGACTTCCGAAGAAGCGACTTTAGCAGCAGCTGAGTATGCCATGCAGAAAGGCCAGGCTGTTTGGGCCAAGGATATGTTTGTTGGCTCCCGTAACTTCCTCAAGCAGCCTGAGCTTTTTGCCAGCCAAATGGCCAAGGTTTATCAGGCCATGGGAGATAATGATCAGATGTTCGCCGAAGTCCTTGGTTATCTGGAGCGCGAGTCCCAGCCCGCCTATTTTGTACAAGCCACCCTCCAGAACCTGATCACTAAGTCAGAAGAGTATGTTGCCCTCGAGAGGCTTTTGCTTAATCGCCTATCGGCTAACCCCATGAGCAATAACCTGACCGAGATCCTGCTCTGGACCTATCTCCAGCAGAAGGATTTTGCCTCTGCCTTTGTACAGGCTCGTGCGCTAGACAGACGCCAAAATCAGGAAGGTCAGCGTACAATGGAGATCGCTTACCTCGCCATCCAGAACGAAGACTATCAACAGGCCATCCGCATCTATGACTATGTCATTCAGACTTGGCCTGGCAAACAAGTTGCTCTCACTGCGGCCCGGCAACAGCTGCAAGTCCGCGAGACTATTGTTAAGTCTACTTACCCAATTGACCAAGAGGAAGTTCGCCGGCTGATCCAGGGATACAAACAGCTCAATACACTCAATACCACACCTTTTTTCAACAAGCTCGAAAACCAACGCAGCATGGCGCTGTTGCATGGTTTCTACCTAGGTCAGTTGGATAGTGCCATCGCCCTACTTCAAAACATTGTTACCAAGAACGGGTACAGCCAAGAGCTGCTTGACAAAAGCAAAATTGACTTAGGCGACCTTTATGTCCTGACTAACGAACCATGGGAAGCTACCCTTCTCTACAGCCAAGTCGAAAAAACCCAGAAAGAGCAACCCCTAGGTCATGAGGCCAAACTCCGCAACGCCAAACTCAACTATTACAAAGGCGAGTTTCAACTAGCGCAAGAGCATCTGGATGTTCTCAAAATTGCAACTAGCCGTGAGATCGCTAACGATGCCCTTGATCTCAGCCTCAAAATCCAGAACAACACCGTGATGGATAGTGCATCCCCAGCACTTCAGGCTTTCAGTAAGGTTGAGCTACTGTTGTTCCAGAACAAGACCGATCAGGCCCTAAGACAGTTAGGCCAAATCTTGACCAAGTTTGCGGCTGACCCCATCGTCGACGATGTGCGTTGGCTGCGTGCCAAGACATACCGCCGCATTAAGCAAACCGACCTCGCAATCGCAGATCTAGACTCCATCCTGAAATACCAACCGGATGACATCTATGGTGATGATGCCCAGTACACACTAGGCCAGATCTATGAGCTTGACCTAGGTGACAAGAAGATGGCAATGGTTGCGTACGAGGCAGTGCTAAAGGCCTACCCTAGCAGCATCTTTGCCGCCGATGCCCGCAAACGGTTCCGTACCCTTAGGGGTGATGTGCTTTAGGCACTAGGTCACCCCAATTGACAACAACCAGATTGTGGGTAACTTTTGTGCGGTCTAGGATTTTGTTTGTGAGCTGACCAGTAGGGGTGATGCATACATATCATCGATTTTTTTGCTAATTGGCGAGGTCATCTTCACCACTTGAGATATTATGTCGCTCAGGCTATATCAGCTAGATAGCAATCACACCACAGTACGCACCAATGCCCAC
>CANHWS010000044.1 GCA_947464365.1 Cytophagaceae bacterium
ATTCCGACACCTGCACCAACCATCGAAACCGAGGAACCAACTCCGGCCGTAACCAAAGCCCCAGCCAAACCGTGGCTAAAGTCCAGCACGGCAATTACACCACCTCCAACATCTGAGATTACAACACCAGCTGAACCAACACCACCTACCGAGGCACCCAAACCCAAGGCAGCCCCAGCCAAACCTTGGCTAAAATCTAGCTCGGCAACTACCCCACCCCCAACATCAGAGACTGCAACACCAGCTGAGCCAACCCCACCTACCGAGGCACCCAAACCCAAGGCAGGAGTGGCCAAACCGTGGCTAAAGTCCAGCACGACAATTGCCCCACCCCCAACATCAGACACTGCAACACCAGCTGAGCCACCCCCACCTACCGAGGCACCCAAACCCAAGGCAGCCCCAGCCAAACCTTGGCTAAAATCTAGCTCGGCAACTACCCCACCCCCAACATCAGACACTGCAACACCAGCTGAACCAACCCCACCTAGCGAGGCACCCAAACCCAAGGCAGGAGTGGCCAAACCGTGGCTCAAGGCAAAAGTCCAGGCTGAAAACCCGACCGAGAACAGTAATGAAAACATAGAAGGAGGCGAAAACCCATGACAGCACTCCTCCTTTGGTATTTGATGCTGGCCCTGATGGTCGCAGGCTTGGCCATCATCTTTTGGTCAGGCAAATTGGTGCGGGCCTTTCTGGGTCTGCTGATCGTATTGCTAGGCGTCGCTGGGCTCTACTTTTTGGCAGGCACTGAGTTTCTGGCAGCTGCCCAGATCATGGTCTATATCGGTGGTATCCTGGTCTTGATGGCTTTCGGCCTGATGCTTTCGGACCGTGATGACCACAACGAACCGATCAACACCTCAAGTGGTAGGATATACAACCTCATGCTCTGCCTTGGCTTAGGCGCACTTTTGGTCATGGTCGTAAACCGTTTTTTGGCCAGCACCAAACTGCCTAGCCCCCTAATTCAGGCTCCACAACAACAGGTGCAACTGCTAGGCATCAGCCTCATGACCACCCACTTGCTGCCCCTAGAGTTAGTCGGCATTCTGCTACTGGTGGCCTTGGTCGGTGCCCTCGTTATTGCTGGCAAAAACATCGCCTCCGATTAGGGATAAGCCGAGCTACTTAATACTCTTATCGGCCCACCACATAATCCACCAAGGGTTTGACCGCTGGGTTTGTGCCAGATTGCCAGTCATCCGCAATCCAGAAGGTGGAGGTAGCGTTGCCATTCACCTCACCCACAACATGGTCCTGGTCCCACACAAGGGCAGCCTTCTGGTCTGGTCGTTGTAGCTTGATGGTTACCAGCCATCCTGATTTTACTTGGCCTTTACCCTTGATGATCCGAGCGGCCTTGTCCAATTTAGGCATACCCATTAGATGCTGATAATCGACAGCAATGCCTGTTTGATTATCCAATGACAAACTGCCTTGGGCTTGACGCAAGTTGCCTAGGTGCGGCTGCAAATAGACATGGTCAGGCCCCCAACTCAGGTTTTTGTGTTTGCACTTTTCGGCAGTTTCGGTGTCCAGCATAGGAAGTACCACGTCATGGGTGATGCCAAGGACCAGGGTATAAAAGTGGTAGTTCGGGCTGCTGCCCCAGGCGTGGCAATCGCTGCGTGATGGCTCAGGCTCCTCGGCCCAAGTACTGAGATTAAGTTTGAGTTGATCTTCCCAGATGCCGAGTTGCTTGATATATTCATTGGCAGGCAGACCTAGAGCACGCATGGCCTCCGCCCGATAGAAACTATAATAGATTGTGGTCGGCATCAGGCCCTTTTCCTGCAGGAATGAGGGTCCGAGAGGGCGTACCCGCACATTGGGTTTGGTCAGGTAGTTGCGTCTGGCTTGTTCGGCCCCAGAAAGTACCGCCAAGATGTTAACATGTTGGCTAGCCTCATTGCCCGTGGTGTTGTCCTGATAGAAACCATGGTTACCATCAAAATATTGAGCCGCTAGGCTGCCCACCCCCGATACTGAATTAGCCTTGCCATAGTGCTCCCAGCTAGTCGATTGATTGAAACGATGCGCCAGACTTTGCGCATATTTCCTAGCCAACTGATAATGGAAGTCCAGAATGGCTGACCTGCCAGCTGAGTCTTGGCTCGGTTTGCCCCGCGTCTTGGTCCAGGACCAGTCCACAAAGTTCCAGTGGCTGGGGTCGGCTAAGGTGCCATCCGGTCTTTGTAGTTTCGCAAAGTAGGTCATGACAGCCTCTACTCCAGGCCAGACTTCCGCAACCAAACTGCTGTCCCCCGTCCAAAGGGCATAGTCATAGACCATCCCAACCCACCAGAGCGAGAAGCCCGGGATCCGTTGCGAGAGGCGGCTTGGCCAGCGTGATTTGGTGAGGCCCTCTGTCCCACGGCTTTCCTCAAAGTGTTTGATCGCCTGCCTCCAAAGGCTCGGGTCGCCAAAGTTGAGGTAAGATACCAGCCCCTCAATACGGGTATCACCCACATATTGGCTTTGTTCGTAGTAGGGGCAGTCCATAAAGGTTTCATGGGCGCAAAGCTGCAAGGTCCGTTGGCCGATATCCATCATTTGACTAGTCCTGCGGGTCAAGCTGGTGTCTTGATCGCCCACCAAGGTCAGGATATTTGTGGCCTTAAACGGATAGTAGGTTAGCCAGTGATCAAGCCCTAGGCGCTCAATGGGGCTATCCTTGGTCTGGATCGTGAGCTCGAGGTACCGATAGGTCCGCCACCAAATTGGCCGGAAATTGTTAGCACCCTGATGTAGATATACTGTATCTGCATAGCCCTGCATAACCTTGCCCTTGACCACGTTGCGGTCACCCTTGGTCTGATGTTTAGTGTCTGCAGGATCAAATAGGGCCTCATCATAACGCAAGACCACCATACCTCCAGCCCCCCCATCGATGGTTAATTCTGGGTAGGCCGTGACCAGCTTTTGCATATCAACCAGCACCTTGACGGTGGATTGCGGGGCCAATGTGCTAGGCATTGTAGGTAAGACCTTCGCCCCAACCGCACCATAATCTGTCCTAACAATCGGCTGTGGCATCATCACAGGGCTGATCGTTTGTTTGGCCTCTGGGCTACCAAGTTTTTGCTCAAGCATTGGCGGCAACGGATCTGGCACCAATTTCCAGTAGCCAGACCAAGTAAAACCTGCGGGGCTACCCCTCCATAAAGAAATGGCAGGTTTGGTACCGATTTGCTGCCTTACGGCTTGGGGGCTTTGGCCATGATCCACAACACCCACTTGGGACAGACCAACCACCTCCGTTGGGCCAGCATGGTAGTAGCCATAAACCAATTTGGCAGGACGGAACCTGTCAACAGACTCGTCAATGGCAAACCAGTTCCGGGCTGTGTTCAGAAAAGCAAAATCAGGGCTTTTGGCATTGAGGATAAATGCCAATTGGTGCGACACCAACGGATCTTGGGCCAAAAAGGCTTGGTTCCAGACCAAAGCAGAGACAACGTTGCTTCCAGCCCGCAAATAGGGGCCAATATTGACCGTCTGGTACCGATAGTGCTCCAGATCGCCATTGTTGTGTGCTTGCCGGACCAACTTGCCATTGACATAGAGTTGATAACCTTGGTCAGCTGCAACATCAACTTCGACAGTCCCTGTTGGTTTGGCACCTAGCTCAAACGGAAGCCCAAAATGGACCACTCCTTGCCTCAATGTCTCCTGATGTCGTGTAGTCGAAATCCATTTGGCTGACCACTCTTCTAACTTCTGGTCCTTTTTCTGCGCTGTCAACTTGTAAGATGGCAGGAGGGTCAACACCAGCAGCATAAAAAGACCAATCTCGAAACGGCGACTTAACAGCCTAGTAAAGAGGGTAACATGAAGATGGCAATTGGTTTGTGTCAGCATTATCGGTGGGTCTAAAGCGTTTGGCGAATTGGCACGAAAAGGCAACTGCCTACCAATGACTTGAGTAAGGGATGGAGGTCCGTTACGGATAGGCTATCCGCTTAGGCCTACGTGGGTGCCAGTTGATGAGTTTATAGTGCCGCGGCTGATCCTTATGTCTCAGGTACCACATATCGCCTGGCAAAGTAGCCTTGAATGTCATGATGGATGGCTGATTCGTTCGGAGGCTATCGTTATAGAATAGCGTGCTGCCAATGTTGTTCTCCAGCGTCATCGTGCCCGCTCTGGTAGCCTCAATCACTACCTCGGACAGGCGACCTTTATCCACCAAGCCACTGACACGGAAGCCGCCTGCCACCGTAACGTTCCGAAAACTGAAATGATCCCAACCACGAGGGATAGATGGCACCAAAGTCAAAACTTTAGGTTTCTGCTGCACTAACAGCTCCAGAACAGCATTTAGCCCACCTAGCCGTGCATCCAGCTGCATGATTTCTTTGTTTGGTTTGCCAGCTGCAACTTGGCGTGCCGGGTCATCCCGATAGCGGGTAGAGATACCAGCCCAGTTGGGGTCATGCAGGGTGCCACGCCCTTCGTTGACGAAGTTGAGGTGCCAATAATGCAACCAGCTAACCGCTGCATCGCTCATCCTGAGGTGGGCATAGAGCATACTAGCCCATGTGACACACCAGCCTGTCCAGGCTCCAGCCCCCTTTAGCTGCCAATTGTAGACCGAGTTGCGGACGATTTCATCATTCTTGCCAACCGTGTCCTTTGGGTCCACGGTCAGGAAGGGGTAGATCCCTGCTAGGTGCGAGTGATGCCTGTGCGACTCAATCAAGTCCTGACCTTCGAACAAGCCAATTCGATTATGCCGATAGCTATCATACTCCTGCATCTTGGCAGAGTTTACAACAGCATAGTTCGGCAAAAGTTGATCCACCTCAGCCCACCGTTGGTCTATTGTCAGACCCAAAACAGCCGCGGCCTCTGGTAAGATCCTGCTGATGCTATGGACAGCAGCAAGCTGAAAACTGGCATTGGCACCTACAGCCCGCATTTGGCTGCCTCGCCACTCAGGGCTTACGGTGATCGGCAAACGGAATTGTCGTTTACCATCAACTACTGTGTCCTGCATCATGACCCGATACCCATTAAATGCCCCGGAAAGTAAGGGATAGGCCACCTCACGCAACATTGCGGTATCACCACTGTATTGGTAGTACTGCCAAGCCATCTGAGCCATCCAGGCCAAACATCCTGCATCGATCTGCCCAGCCCAAAAAGTACCACTCACCTGTCCCCTATCATCAGTGGCATGAGGGAGCATCAGGGCATCATCCACGGCATAAAACTGCTTGGCATTTTGCTGCATCATCGGCAGCTGTTTCCTGAGCATCGCCCAAAGGGGCTTCTGATGTTCGTATCTCCCCGTCGCAAGGGCAGGCCAGTACATCATCTGGACATTGATGTTCCAATGGTAGTCGTTGGACCAAGGCGGCAATTGATAGTCCTCCATCAACGGGCCTTGCAAACCTGCCGCCAGTCCGTGTGGTGGCGTGATAATTGCCTGCATATAAAGGCCATAATCCACCAACTCTTGCAGCAAGGGGTCTGGCAACCTAACAACAGGTACGGAGGCCCAATAACGAGTCCACCATTGTTTCAGGCTGTCAGTGAGTGGCTTTTCTTTGGCCTCATTTAGCAGCCTAGTGCTACCCTTTTGGTCGATTTCCTCTACTCGCGAGCTAACCCAGACCGTGTTTCCTTTCTTCTGATAGAGCATCACCAGAGGGGCATCGGCTGGCAGACGCTGGATAAAGCCTTGGATGCCTCCGGTCTGATTCGTTTTGCCTTCCTGCCGAAAGGTATCTGGCGCGGAAATACCTCTTGCCTCCATGGCCCCTTGGCAGAGGTAAAACGCTGGTATCAACCTGATGACTGCCCTATTGCTGAGCGTAGGGGGCAGTTTTATCCAGGCTAGATCCTGCCCAACGGCTTGACGGATATCAATCTGCTGGACTACCCCACTTGGGTTTTTGATCCTGACAGTAACCAGCCCAGATGCGAGAGTCAACTCCGCACTTTGGAGGCTCCACCCCATAGGCATCGTGATGTCCAGCCGACCACCACCCAATTGTTGGAAACTTTTGGGCGTACTGCCATCTGGCGCTGTCCCTGCACCAAACATGGCCCTTATGCCTGCCTCATCTTGGGCCGCCAACAATGGCTTCAACTGTGCGAATGTCCCGCCTCCACCTGCTGGATGCCCACCCCGATGATCCCAAAAACCCTGCTGAGCGACCGTGATATGGAGCACATTGTCTTGGCCCCAAACCAACAATCCTTGCCGCCCATTCGCAACCGGAACGCCTGTATGTGGTCTGGTAAGTGGGAACTGCCAGTCAAAGGATTCGGTTTGGTGTTGCCAGCCCTTGTCTTGCCCCATAGCAGTGCTAGCTAAGGCCACCAGCAGGGTCACAGCAAAACACAGCCAGCCACGACTCAACCGCATTTCTATCCTCTTTTGGGTGATCAATTTCATGCCCTCAAGTTAGCGGACATTGGCAAAACAGCACCCACCTAGGCCGAAATTTTGCCAACTTATACGCAACATCTCACCGCATAATCTGACTTAAGCCCAAATTGAAAAACACGAGCATTGAGGCAATTATTAGCCCAATATTACAAGGTTGGCCTTGCTTACTGCAATTTGAGTACCTTGGTATCCAGTATCTTTGTAGTGGGTTTATTGTAACCCGGATACACCAACCAGCACCTTATGTTCCCGCATTTCAAACTTTGCCTTGCTGCACTCCTTTCGGTACTTGCCTTAATGGCTGAGGCTCAATCCACCAAAAAGACATACGAGCTCAAAGTTGCGGGCAACTGCGAACATTGCCAAGAGCGCATCGAAACCGCCCTCGACCAGCCAGGTGTTAAACAAGTCCGCTGGACCAACAAAACAGGCATCGCTACCATCACAGCAGACACCACCAAAGTCAACCTCCTGACCCTATCTAGCCTCGTGGCCAAAACAGGCCACGACACCCAGGAATTTAGGGCGAGTCAACAGACTTACGAAAAATTGCCCAAATGCTGCCGTTATACCCGTGACCCTGCCAACAAGGCGCCTCTTGTCAAATAGGGCTATGCTATACCAATAAACGAATAGTATAACGCAAGCTTAAAAGCCCCAAGATGCCAATCAAAACATACTCCCATCCAGTTCCACTTTGGCCCAAAGTTTGGTCAGGGTCTTGGCAAATGTCGATAGGATTTGTGATGGTTAGCCTAATTGGCTTAGGCATTGGCTTAATGATACCAGTAGGATCTGCAAAGGCACAAACCACGCCCCCTGCAGTCCCCACTACTGCTCGACCTGATAGTACCACACGCCAAGTCACCAAGGACGAAACCCTAGTTGAAACCAAGGGGCTAACTACCGTGCAAGGGCGGGATGCGCTCAACACCAATATCATGAAGGAAGGTGAGCTCTTCAAGGCAGCCTGTTGCAACCTGAGCGAAAGTTTCGAGACCAACCCTAGCATCGACGTCAACTATACAGATGCCCTTACAGGTGCTCGCCAGATTCAGCTATTGGGCCTATCGGGACTATATGCCCAGCTGATGACTGAAAACCGGCCTGATGCCCGTGGCCTCTTTGCCAACTATGGCCTCAGCTACACGCCCGGCACATGGGTAGAGTCCATCCAGGTCACGAAAGGCACAGGTAGTGTCGTCAATGGCTACGAAAGTATCTCTGGCCTGATCAACATCGAAAACAAAAAGCCCGAAGGCGAGGAGCTGGTCTATCTAAATACCTATGCTAATCACCTTGGACGCTTCGAGGCCAATGCCGTCGGCACAGCACGCTTGACGCCCAAGCTCAGCACTGCCATCTACCTGCACACAGACCAGTGGGCCAATAAATTTGACATGAATAACGACGGCTTTATGGATATGCCCATGAGCCGAGGCAACAGCGTAATGAACCGCTGGAAATATGATGGGGATGACTGGAAAGCTCAGTTTGGCGCCCAATACCTTGTCGAAACCCGCAACGGTGGCCAACTGCATGCGGACGAAACTGGGGTTCCACATCATGGTAATACGGCCCTTAAGTACGAAACCAGCCAAAACACCACCCATTGGAATGCCTTTGCTAAGGTTGCCAAGGTTTTCCGCGGGAAGCCCTACAGAAGCCTCGGCCTCATAGCCCAATTAACTGGACATGACCAGGATGGACTCTTCGGCATGCGGACCTTTAGTGCTTACCAACGGTCTGCCTACGCCAACCTCATCTATCAGGACATCATCGGCACCACAGATCATAAATACCGCACAGGCCTAAGTGTCCAGACGGATGATATGCGTGAGTGGCAAACAGGCCTTAGCCCTGACACCACCAACTTCCAGAGGACCGAAATCGTCCCGGGGATCTTCTATGAACATACTTGGTCGCCCACACCCGCCCTCACACTGATCGGTGGCTTAAGAGCGGACTACAACAACCTCTTTGGGGCCTTCCTGACCCCTAGGCTACATGGCAGGTATGCCCTTAATGAAAAGAACACCTTACGGTTCAGTGCGGGTCGTGGGCAGCGTACCGCCAACCCCATGACCGACAATGGAGCAGCACTCGGCGGCAACCGCATCCTGATGAGTCAAGGGCAGACCAAGGTCAATGGTTACAACTTGCGCCCAGAGGTAGCCTATAACTATGGCCTCAGTCTCAGCCATGACTTTGAGCTGCTGGATGGCAACGGCACCTTGGTGCTGGATGCTTACCGTACCGATTTTGTTAACCAGGTGGTGGTCGATCTGGAAAACCCTCGCTTGGTCCAGCTCTATAACCTCGAGGGCCAAAGCTTCAGCAATAGCCTCCAGGCCGAGGCTAATTATCGCCCCAACCGCCGCTGGGATGTACGGTTGGCCTACCGCTGGCTTGATGTCCAGACCAGCTACCAAACAGGCCTCCAGAACCAACTCTTGAGCCGTCCGCTGATCGCTGCCCACCGTGCTTTTGTCAACATAGCCTACACGTCGCGCAACAAATGGGCCTTTGACCTCACAGCCACCTTTACTGGCCAAAAGCGCCTGCCTGCCACAACTGCCAACTTGCCACAGGACCAATTCCCGAGCAATAGCCCCGCTTTCCTGACCGGCAATGCCCAGATAACCAAGTCCTTCGCAGGAGGTCTTGATCTTTATATCGGAGCTGAAAACCTGGCCGACTTCCGCCAGCAGCAACTTTTAATTGCGCCTGACAGGCCCTTCGGACCCAACTTTGACGCTAGCATGGTCTGGGGACCTGTAACTGGTCGTATATTCTATGTTGGCCTACGCTACAAACTCATGCGGGCACCTGCCCCAGAGCTGGAATAATCTTTTCTATCCAGTGCCATTCCTAACAAATATCATGGCCTAGTCTTGGGAGCCTAGCGTAATTGCAGTCCATGTAAGCAGCAGCAAGTATCCTTCTTGCCTTTTGCGCATTCCAACCACTGCATTATGCCTATCGAACCTCAATACATCTCCGCCGACGAAGCTGTCCTGCTTATCAAAAGCCGTGACCGTGTCTTCATCCATAGCGTAGCAGCAGCCCCCGTCGTCCTGATTGAAGCGATGGTGGCTCGCAGCCAAGAGCTCAGCGGAGTAGAGCTCATCCACCTCCATACCGAAGGCCCCACGCCCTATACTGACCCCAAATACAGAGGTATTTTCCACACCACCGCCTTATTTACAGGGGCCAATATGCGGGCCGCGCACGCCACTGGCATGGCCGACTACTTGCCGATCTTCCTATCAGAGGTGCCAAACCTTTTCCGAGGTGGGATTCTGCCACTCGATGTGGCAATGCTGATGGTCAGCCCACCTGACGAACATGGCTATTGCAGCCTCGGCACGAGTGTCGATGCCTCCTTGGCCGCGGCCGAAAGTACCAAGCTCATCATTGCGCAGGTCAACCCTAAAATGCCCCAGACCAGGGGCGATGGCTACCTTCATATCAGCAAGATCGATGCCTTGGTCTGGCATGAAACCCCGCTTTACCAAATGCACGTCCAGCCCCCTACCCCGACTGAGGTCACGATAGGGCGCTTCATTGCCAACTTGGTTGAAGATGGCGCCACACTCCAGATGGGGATCGGAAGCATCCCTGACGCCGTCCTGAGCCAGCTCACCCACCATCGGCACCTTGGCATACATACTGAAATGTTCAGCGATGGCGTCGTGAACCTGTATGCCACTGGCGCCATTGACAATAGCCTTAAACGCATCGATAGGGGCAAGATCGTGGCAGGCTTCATCATGGGCACCGACCTGACCTACAACTTCGTCAACCGAAACCCCATGGTCCGGATGCGGGACATTGCCTACGTTAATGACACCTCCATCATCCGCCAGAACCCCAAAGTAACGGCCATTAACAGCTGCATCGAGGTTGACCTCACAGGCCAGATCGTAAGTGACTCCATCGGAACCCGCATTTATAGCGGTGTTGGTGGCCAATTGGACTTCTTGCGGGGTGCCGCCCTTTCGGAGGGTGGCAAACCGATCATTGCACTTCCTAGCACAACAAGTAAGGGCGAAAGCCGCATCGTGCCCTACATCAAGGAGGGGGCAGGGGTTGTTACCACAAGGGCACACGCCCACTATGTGGTCACCGAGTTTGGCGTCGCCTACCTCTATGGCAAAACCTTACGGCAGCGTGCCCATGCCCTCGCAGCCATTGCGCATCCGCAGCACCGCGAAGCCCTAGAGATTGCCATCCATGCACGGTTTGTGGAGCCATAATAGGCTTGATTACCAGAACATGTGGTTGCGGCTGACCTGGTAGTAACGCTGTGGCCTAGAGCCCTTAAACAACCATCTAAAACCAGAGACTTGTAGCCCTCGATATTACCGAGGTTAAGGTAACTACTGTATGGCTGAGCAACTTGGCCTTGACGCAAAAAAAATGCTCAAAACTCTATCGACAGGTTCTGAGCATTTGTGGCAAAGAGTTTGACGATCTTCCTGATCGTGCCCCAAATAGGGGAAACTACTCCTTAGAGTTTTTAGAGTCCTGAACGGCCAAGCGGATCTCTTGAGCCAGTACTTTCAGGTCTTGCAAACTCTTGCGGATGCGGGTTCCTGCGGCATTGTTGCCCTTGTCGTAAAATTTTTCGAAGTCAGGACCTAGGTCGTCAACGATCTTTTTTAATTCAGCGTAACGGTTCATCTTGGGGTGTTGAGTTGAAGTTTTGTAATCAGATACCAATAGTAGCAAAACAAAATCTTACTTGCCAAAACAATTGGCTTAAAACTGGAAAAAAAAACCAAAAACACTAAAAAAAAGACACTAAAAGACAAAACTAGGCGTTTACAGGCTCCAAGTGTGTAGATCCTAGACCAGCATAGTAATTGGTACGCAACCTATCAGCCACTGCTTCGAATGCGGTAATCGTCTGCTCCACATCATCCAAGGTATGCACAGCAGTCGGGGTAATCCGCAAGACAATCAAACCTTTCGGGATGACAGGGTAAATCACGATCGAGCAGAAGATGCCGAAGTTCTCGCGCAGGTCATACACCATGGCGGCAGCTTGGGTATCGTCCCCAGTTAGGATAACAGGGGTTACTGGGCTGTTGGTGGTCCCGATGTTGAATCCTTTGGCTTTCAGGCCTTGCTGCAAGGCATTCGTGATCGTCCAGAGGTTGTGGTGGAACTCAGGGTGCTCTTCGATGAGCTCAAGGCGCTTCTGAGCCCCAACAACGATCGGGAGCGGAAGTGACTTAGCAAATATCTGAGAACGGGTATTGTAGCGCAGGAAGTCAATCACCTGAGGTTCGCTGGCAATAAATGCTCCAATACTGGCCATACTCTTAGCGAAGGTGCTAAAGTAGAGGTCAATACCGTCTTGGCAGTGTTGATGCACACCAGTACCCTGACCATTAGGACCCATTGTGCCAAATCCGTGAGCATCATCCACCAAGAGACGGAAAGGATAGATCTGCTTCAGATCGACGATCTCCTTGAGTTTACCTTGGTTACCGTTCATGCCGAAGACACCTTCGGTGATCACCAAGATACACCCTCCAGTTTCTTCTGTAAGCTTGACAGCCCTAATTAGGTTCTTCTCTAGACTCTCGATGTCGTTGTGTTTGTAAACCAATCGCCGACCAATATGCATCCGAAGGCCATCCATGATACAGGCATGCGACTCAGCATCATAGACAACGACGTCATGACGACCCAAGAGGGCATCGATGACGGACATAATGCCTTGATAGCCATAGTTAAGCAACATGACGGCAGGCTTGTCAATAAATCGACCTAAAGATTGCTCTAGCTGTTGGTGCTGAACGGTGTCGCCGCTCATCATGCGTGCCCCCATAGGGCTAGCCATCCCAAAGGCACGTGTGGCCTCGGTGTCTGCATGACGCACTTCCGGATGATTGGCAAGGCCTAAGTAGTTGTTAAGGCTCCAGTTAAGGACTTCCTTCCCCCTAAATCTCATCCGAGGACCTATATCGCCCTCCAGTTGAGGAAAGGCGAAATAGCCATCGGCTAGTTCTTGATATTTACCTAGAGGGCCACGGTCGGCTTTTAGTTTATCGAATAAATCCACTCTCTGACGCAGCGGGTGTTTGAGTACCTAAACAGTATATAATTTGCAAAAATAGGCCCAAAAACCCATACTTAAAACTACCATAACATGGCAAACCACCCAAACTGCCAAAATCTTTGGCGTTCTGTTGCCCAAATGCATGATAACATTAGGCGACTGCCAATAAGGTCTGCTGGTAATGCTGGGCCACTTTCTGGACAAGGTTATGGTGGCTAGCCTCCAAAACCTGTACCTTGCTGTTCTTGACCAAACCGAGTAATGGGGCTACATGGCGTCGGCTGATGACCCCGTCCCATTTGCCCAAAAACACCGTCAGCGGGATCTGGTACTGGTTTAGCGTCTCGGCGATCTGGCGTGGGGCAAACTTAAGCCCGCGGAAAACGGTCCAGGTGCAATAGACCTTCAGCCGTTTTTGGCGTGTGTTCATCTGGTTGCCAACAAAGGTCAGGATGTTGCGGTCCAGCAGGCCGATGCTGTGTAGCATATTCGCCAGCCGAAAAAATACCCCCGGCTTCGTTATCAGTTGTTTGAACCATGCCCGCCCCACACTTGTGCTAGTCGCAACCTGATACCAAAACCGATTAACCAGCCCATCTGGCGCAACCAAGATCAGATCTTTGACCCGATGTGGGATCGAGGCAATGGTGGCTAATGCAAACTTGCAGCCGATTGAAAAGCCTCCTACCGTTACCTGCTGCACTGCAAGCTGATCCAGCAGTTGGGTCATCACATGGCGCCAGTCGGACACCGACAAGACCCGCTGTTTGTCTGCCCAGCTGCTCTGACCATGGAAATAGAGATCCACCAAAACAAACGTATAGGCATCTGTAAAGCTCGAGACTAACGGAAGCCAACTTGTGGCATCCTGCGCATAGCCATGGAACAGAACCATATACTGCGGGCCTGACCCACAAACATGGTAAGCTAGCTGCCCAGACTGGTGCTGCAGATAGCCTGAAGGCGAAATGTCCGTCTTGGCCGATTGTTGTTGCCCTTTACCTAAATCGCCTTCTGGGCTCTGACTAGGTCCAGGCTCTTGGGAGGAGGGATTGCTTGCGTCCATATCAATTTTCATCAGAGTCGAGACTATTATCCATGGCCTTGGTTTGCCATACATCCTGATCATCAAGATCAAAGACGCACCAAAAACCAATCCAATGCAATAGGCCTTTGACGCTGTCGATACCGCAATGCCAACGTCATTGGCGCTTCGTCCTCGGCCTATTTTCTAACCTAAAGTTAGTGGCTGAGCGCATAAATCCTAACGATCGGGCAAGAATATTTTCGTCAGTACCTAACCGATCTTGTCCAGTTGTATCATCTACCCAAGTCTGTAAAATGGCGATAAGACCAACGAAAATGGGCTCAATAGCTGCTAAATCCAATCAGAAGACAGCCTTGCGGGCAGCCGGTCTGCTTACACCAATATCCGCTAACCTGATACCAAACTCATGGTCAGCTTAAGGCAGCCATATTGACCCAGTAGCAATCCATCCCTATGCCAGTCAACCTTGACAACTAGACAATGATATGGCCGTAGAATTAAAAAATAACCAACATTATTGCGTCATATTTACTAAAGTCCTAACTTCGTTCTCTGTTTTTGAAAATCGCGGCAATTATACCCCAGCAACTTAAGCTGACATCCTGAGCCAAAACGCACGGACAGAACCTAGATATATTGTTCACACTCACCTTTCCACACAACCTGTAGTTATGCTAGCCTCCCGACGACCGCAAAGCGCATCCTACCTCCCGGTACGCAACCTCAACATTTCTGGTGCCTACCGCCCGATCAAGTAACTACTCCCCCAGCACTCTAAGGAAACAAACCAAACACGTGGAAATATCAGCTGATCTGTCCTTTCAGACAGACTTCATCATCCTGACAGCAACCGAAGCGCATAGCGGGTATGCCAGTCAAATCAGCGAACTAATTGCCGAAGGTGCCAAATCCCGAGGTATAGGCCGTGGAGGTCGTCCCGCCGCCTATCTAGTACAAAAAATGAACGATGGCCATGCCATCATCGCGTTTAGTCCTGCGGGTCAGCTTGCAGGTTTTTCCTTTCTCGATATTTGGGAAGGTGGACGCTATGTAGCCAATGCTGGCTTTATCGTCGCTCCCGCATTCAGAGGGCAATCCCTCGGTCGGGACATCAAGGTCAAAGCCTTTGAGCTAGCACGCAACCTATTCCCAGAGGCCAAAATATTCGGCATTACAACAACCCCAGCCGTAATCCACCTCAACAATTCCCTAGGCTATGTTGCCGCCCCTTATAGCGAACTACCTCAGGATGAAAAGTATTGGGCCGGATGCGCTAAGTGCCCTTACTACGACGTGCTCGTCCGGGCAAATCGCAAAAGTTGCCTATGCACTGGCATGATCTATGACCCAGCCAATGCCAGCCAACACGGCTCTTTGTTGCGCGAGGCTGAGCCCGTTTGGGTACGATAAGACATCCGCTATCAGACCTGCACCCTTATAGCGCAACCCACTCCCTACGTCAATGCGGCCAGCCTTAAGGGGCTAGACATTGGCTCTATACTCCGCTGCACCGAGCGGCAAATCGAGTAAGTAGTTAAGGCATTCACCTATGCCAGGTAAGGACCAACGAACTTAACAAAACACCCTCAAATAGAATCTTGACTAAGTAACGACTAGTTTTGTCCCTGCCGCTGGAAGTAGTGCCAACGAACCCAACCAAGACATAAGGCACCAATACCACTATCATCACCACATGGCCGAAGCCCAACATCAGCATTTCAGCTCACCTAGTGACGAAACCACCAACACTAGGCCCTACCCAACTATCACGGTAGGCATTGCTGGTGCTGCAGGCTATACAGGTGGCGAGCTGATACGCCTTCTGATCCATCACCCCTACGCCCAGATCCTGTGGCTACACAGCAACAGCCAGGCAGGGCTGCCAGTGCATTCTATCCATCATGACTTGGTGGGCGAGACCGAGCTAACTTTTACGGATCAACCAGGGCAGGAGACCGATGTGGTGTTTTTGTGCCTGGGCCATGGTGCTGCTCGGGCGTATTTATACGAAAACCCAGGCCTGCTCAAGGCCAAGATCGTCGACCTAAGCCAAGATTTCAGGCTTAGCGATACACCATTTATTGATAGCAAGGGGCAACAATACTCCTTTGTTTACGGCCTGACAGATGTTGACCAAACCGTGATTAGAAAGTCACAGTATGTAGCCAACCCTGGTTGCTTTGCCACGGCCATTCAGCTAGGTTTGGCACCCGCTGCTGCCTTGTCTGCCCTTGATGGCCAATCAGTCCATATCAATGCCGTTACAGGCAGCACTGGCGCTGGCCAGTCCTTGTCTGAAACCTCCCACTTCAGTTGGCGCAGTGCCAACCACTCGGTCTATAAACCTTTTGGCCACCAGCACGAAGCAGAAG
>CANHWS010000045.1 GCA_947464365.1 Cytophagaceae bacterium
ACTGGTTCTATCTTCGACACCTCGGCTGCTGACGCAAAGATGTTTAGCATCGACAATAACGGCAACATGTTCCGTATCTAGCATTTGTTTTAGCTCCTGAGCGATCTGGACTGTTAGACGTTCCTGGACTTGCGGACGTTTGGCATAATACTGAACGATGCGGTTGATCTTGCTTAGGCCAATCACCTTACCTGTGCTGATGTAGGCCACGTGAGCATTACCGATGATGGGCACGAAATGGTGCTCACAGTTGCTGAACAATGTGATGTCCTTTTCAACCAGCATCTGGTCGTAGTGGTATTTGTTGTCAAATAGGGCAGCCTTAGGCTTATTGGCAGGGTTGAGACCACTGAAAATTTCTTGCACATACATTTTGGCCACACGCTGTGGAGTGCCCTTAAGACTATCGTCTGTCAGGTCTAGCCCCAAAGTGTCCATAATGTGCCGGAAGTGGTGTGCTATTGTGGCAATCTTATCCTCGTCTGACATTTCAAATGCGTCGGCACGAAGGGGAGTTTCAACCAGACTTGTCGTCAGGTGATCATCCCCAATCTCTTCAAGGCTCAGTCCGCTGAGGTCTGATACATCCTTAATGGATGGGATATTCAACAAAGTTCCGTTCGGTTTCATAGAGTGTGATTTTCAGGTCCTTGTCCTGAGCAATATGTGGCCGCAAGCGTTCATAGATCACGTAGGCAATATGCTCGGCAGTAGGATTTAGCGACTTAAACTCCTCAACTTCAAGATTGAGGTTGTGGTGGTCAAATGGTTCGGTGACGTAGGTCTTGATCAGGTCACTCAAGATCTTGGTGTCGATTACATAGCCAGTTATTGGGTCAACTTCGCCCACGACACATACCGTAAGGTCATAATTGTGACCGTGGTAGTGAGGGTTGTTGCACTTGCCAAACAAGCGCTGGTTGGTCTCAGCATCTAAATTTGGATTGTGCAGACGATGAGCAGCGTTAAAATGCTCCCTTCGGTAAACGGCTACTTTCATAGTGGTTGGTTGCACTTGTATCCACCGCCAAAGGCAATGGCACAGGCTTGATTACTTGGACAATGTAGGGTACTTATCGGTAAAAACAGTACTGGATATTGACGATTTACGATCCAGCGAAGCTTGCTTGTCCGCCACTCTGGTCAAATATTGGGCCAGTTGGCTAGGGAGCTTTCGATCGCTGATTGGCTTGGCAGTTTGTCAAGAACCAATACTGGATCGCCGCACCAACTACAACTATAACACCCCATTTGTCTAGATTGTTTAACAATGGATGGTGTATCATTAAACATTTTTGTAGAAAGGGTTCTGTTCAGGTATCGTTTTGTTGAAGTCTACCATAACGTTGGTTTCAGTACTTGGTCAATATGCTGCCAATATGGCTGCCATGCCTAACTTGATCACCCGTTTTGGCAGCATGGCTAAGGGTGTCCGGATCTGACCTTTGGCATGACCTAAAGACAGAATGCTGGACTCTAGGATTGAGTCTGCCACAATTCAGACAAAAATAACGACAATCCACATCAATTTCCGTATCGTTAATAGCTGTGCCTGCTTATTTTTGCCCGCCCTAGCATCAAGGCATCATTGGCACGTTGACGTCTGGTTACTGCCCAAGTGCTAGCTCGGCAAATCACCCTATTCTTATTTCATTCAACTAAAGATACCATGAAAGTAACTGTTGTAGGCGCCGGTAACGTAGGTGCTACCTGTGCTGATGTACTAGCCTATAAGGAGATCGCTAACGAGATCGTCCTTGTCGATATCAAAGACGGTGTGGCCCAAGGCAAAGCCCTTGACATCTGGCAGAAAGCAGCCATCGACTTGTATGACACCCGCACCGTGGGCTCGACCAGCGACTACGAAAAGACAGCCAACTCCGATATCGTAGTCATCACTAGTGGTGTGCCACGCAAAGGCGACATGACCCGCGATGACTTGATTAGTATCAATGCTGGTATCGTGTCAGACGTGACCGAAAAAGTCATCAAACACTCTCCAGATGCTATCATCATCGTGGTGTCCAACCCATTGGACGTCATGACTTATGCCGCCCACCTCAAGAGCAAACTACCTCGCACCCGTGTGATGGGTATGGCAGGTATACTTGACACGGCACGTTACCGTGCCTTCCTGGCAGAAGAACTCAACGTATCCCCTAAGGACATCCAGGCTATGCTATTGGGTGGACATGGTGACACGATGGTACCACTACCTCGTTATACCACAGTTGGCGGTATTCCTGTTACCGAGCTGATTGACAAAGACAAACTAGATGCGATCGTCAACCGCACCATTAATGGTGGTGGCGAGCTTGTTAAACTGATGGGTACCTCTGCATGGTATGCACCAGGATCAGCAGCTGCCCAGATGGTTGAGGCCATTGTCCGTGACCAACGCCGTGTATTCCCTGTCTGCATCAAGCTAGAAGGTGAGTACGGCATCAACGACTGCTACTTAGGGGTGCCAGTTATTTTGGGCAAAAATGGTGTCGAGCGCATCATCGAACTGCAACTCAATGACGATGAGAAAGCCTTGCTCAAAGTCAGTGCTGAGCGCGTCTCTGCTGTGATGGCTGCCCTTGACAAAATCAATGAGGCCAAATAATCTGGCAGAGCCGATCGTTCTAGATATCGTATAGTGAGGGGCACTGCTTGTTTGACAAGTGGTGCCCCTTAGTTTTGCACAGCTTGCACCCACACAATTGACCATCAATCACCAAAAAAATCCTGCCTTAGAATCTGTGCTCCGGTTTAGCCTAGGGTGCTTGAAGTTCCCTATACTTAGGAGAGGCACTTGCTGGCTATTTTTTCTGGTTATGTTGGGCTTTGGGATACCTGCACTGGCCCAGCCACTAGAGCCATTCCTGAAGGCCCTCCAGAAGGGAGATAGTGCAAAGGCTGCAAGTTTGGTCCAGAAGGCTGGGACCAAGACCTATAGTAGGGACAGTCTCAAAGAGCCAGCTTTGTTCTATGACAAGTGGCTATTGCAGCAAGCGAAATGGGGTACCAAGGCTGGTAGGCCTGTTTGGGATAGTCAAGCAGAAGAAAAAGCTATTGAGGCAATCGATCGAGCCCTGATCTTTTGGCCTGTGCTTAGCCCAAAACAAAAAGCGCAATACCGCAAATGGCGATCTGACTCAACTTATTTGGTTGAACGCAAAGGCATAGTGGACCAAGACTATGTTGGTGCCATGCTAGGAGCTAAATATATTGCGCTTCATCAAGTAGAGTACTACCTCGATCAACGGCCCAATACAAAGTTTAAGCAACAATTGCTTGAGGCAAGGGATAGTCTTGCATTTTTGGATCTACGTAATTCTGGCTTCAGAGGTTACCTAAGGGAATACGAATCCTATCTGACTAAATACCCAAGTTCAAAGTGGACCAAATCAGTACAGAGGCTGGCCCAGAAAAGTATAGCTATGGACCTCCTTAAAGCACAATATAGAGGCATTATAGATGAAGCACTTGGTGAAAGTGCAGGATCGATCGAGGCAAAACGAATCCCAAAAATCATCCGAGATAAGCTTCCAGAATCACTATTAGATTCAATTAGGTTGCGAAGGATTCAGCTATGCTACCCCTTTAATTATCGGAATTTAGTTTCACTAGTATATTATACTAAGGAGGTTAGAGCCCTAATTGCTCGAAATACTTTCTTGGCCATTTGGGCATACGAAGCAATGGCTAATGCTCAATTTGGGGAAGGGCTCATGGTGCCCAACGAGAACTTTGGTAGAAACGCAATCCTCGATCATACAAATGACGAAATATACCGTACCTGCCTCCCCATCCCGACAGGTCAGAGCAAATGGCAATGGCAGCATGTTAAGGGGCAGTACCTCCCAATATTTGACTCAGTACCTACCCAAGCACTCAAACAAAAATGGCCAGGCCTTATTGCCGGATATAGGTCTGGCAAACTCCATTATCGCTTCACGGTGGGGGACACTAGCCTTCATGCCATTGACTCCTTATCCTATGTTGGTCTTGGGTGGTACCAACTCTGGAAGGAAGGAAAAGCAGCACTTAGGTGGGTAGGCAACTTTTATCAGATTGAGGGTGATATCACAAAGGCAAAGCTCTTGAGCAACCAGGTTGTGCTTGTGAGGTATAGCAATCAGACGAGCAGAATTTTTTCGGTCCTCGGGCTTGAGCTTTCTGATTATTTGAAGATTGACGATGCGGAAATATTGAACCCAGAAGGCAAAGGTGATGATGAAATCTTGGTCCTAGCCAATCGTTCTAAGTTCCGACCAGTCATTCTCAGTGATACCTATGATCCTGTGTTATGGTGGCGAAGCAGTGAGGATGCTCCTAATTTTATCTTTGATGACGTAAGGCTAATCACAAATGAGATTGATCGTCAAAGCAACTTTTTGGTCACCAAGGGCGAAGAACAAGGTGTCTGGGGTGGTGATAGGTACCTCATCCCTCTAGGACGTTATAGGATCACCCAAGGAAATAAAGGCTGGTTTTTGACCTCAAATATTGAGGCCGAATACCGTATCCTATGGTTTGAAAATAAGCGTTTTGTTGCTGATAAAATGTTGCCCACGACCCTTGCCATTGCTTTCCGCAAAAATGGCAAATGGGGGTTATTGAGCTATGAGGCTCGTGTGCTTCAGTCCCCAGTCTATGACACGGTTCAGGTGCTAGGTAGCTCCGTGTTTTTACTTACACAGGGGCGCAGCAAGGTCTTATCTTTTGGTCAAGACGGTTTGATGGATGTAAGTCGTTTCCTCAAAGTGGAGCCCTTGTTTCCGCTCAAACCATTGCCTAAACGCAACCAACATGCGCCAGACCCAGCTCCATTTCTGGCCAAGACGGATTCGACTGGCACCAAAAGGATTTACAATATAAAGAACAGATTGATGTGGGCAGAACCTGTGTTATCGGTTGATCGGCCAACAGATGACTTGCTGATTATCAGGAAGCAAGTTATCCGATATGATACCACCTTTCCCACGCCTGCTCAGAACCGAAAGTCCAAAGGAAAAAGGAAAAAGCCTGCGATGCTTCCTTTAATTACACAAAGCATAGCCGAAAAGGTAGGTCTCGTGGATACTGCTGGCAAGGTGATTTTACCCTTCGTGTATGATGGTATTACCCTTTCGGATCTGGCGAATCAGGAAGGAGATTTGACCCTCAACCTTCTGGCCAACCAGCGTTTTGGCCTGGCTAGCCTTTGGCATAGGCCCACAGAACAGGGTCGTAGAGTTGTCGAAATCAAAAGCCTAATTGAGCCGACTTCAGATCGGTCATTTAGGTGGCTTTCGTTTGGAGGGAAACAACAGTTTTCTGGTTTCGGGACAGAGCGGAACGGACTTTTGGGCGTGCTCAACAATGTTGGTCAAGAAATCATACCAAACGAGTTTGAAGAAATTGTGTCAGTATCTTATGATACATGGATGGTCAGAAGGGCAGATAGTACCTTTTGGAATGTCTATCGCTTTCAATCTCAGGATGCGATAAGCCTAAATCCACTGCAACCGCTTCGAAAGATAAAGTCTGTGGCACACCTAGGCCTGAACGAACCTGAGTTCGCACCTTATGCACTTTCGGTGGCCACCTCAGAGGATAGCATACTGGTTTGGGTGCAATTCTCAGGATTTGATGCCTATCATTATAAACTAAAGGCCACTAACTACAGATTGTTAAAGCATGGGCGGCTAGATTATCTTGTTTTATGGGATGGTCAAGTCGGACAACGCAAGGTCTATGTCATGATACTAGATTATTTGCGTCTTAATCAAGTGCCAGTTCCCATCTCAGAGGCTATGCTGAATCGACTGCTGCAAGAGGAAGATTGACCTAGTCGGATAGCCAATGGAAGGTGGCTTGACCTTAGGGCAGATATGGTCCTGAAATACAACATCCTGCCTATATTTGAGGTTGAAGTATTGGGCAAGCCGATTGGTTGGCTGTTTTGCCCGTTTTATCTACCACTATGGCAAGTTTATCGCAAATCAGCATCCAACGGCCCGTTTTGGCGTTGGTGATGAGTCTGGTGATTATTCTTTTTGGCGGCATTGGGTATCGGTACCTCGGTGTGCGCGAATACCCTAGTGTGGACTCGCCGATCGTGACGGTCTCCACCAACTATACGGGTGCCAATGCCGAAGTTGTAGGCACCCAAATAACAGAGGTACTGGAAGAAAGTATCAACGGTATTGCAGGTATCAAGTCGCTAAACTCCGTCAGTCGAGATGGACGCAGCACCATAACGGTTGAGTTTGACCTAAGTGTGGACCTAGAGACTGCCGCTAACGATGTGCGTGAAAGGGTAAGTAGGGCAGTGGGCCAGCTCCCCAAGGACATTGACCCACCCATCGTCCAGAAAGCTGACGCCGATGCCAACCCGATCATCTACCTAGGTGTGCGGTCCAGTAGCAAAAACTTACTCGAGACAACTGATTATGCCACTCGTGTTATCAAGGAACGGCTCCAGACCATTCCTGGTGTTGCCTCTGTGGTAATCTGGGGAGAAAAAAAGTATAGTATGCGTCTCTGGCTAGACCCCAAAAAGCTAGCAGCCTTCGCCCTCACCCCGCTTGATGTGCTCAACGCGCTCAACCGCGAAAATGTCGAGTTACCATCTGGTCGTGTTGAAGGCAAATCCACTGAGTTATCTGTCCGTACCATGGGGCGTATGGTCACACCTACCGAGTTCAACAACCTGATCATCCGCCAAGTTGGCGACCAAGTTGTTAAGTTGCAGGATGTAGGCTATGCCAACCTAGGTGCCGAAAACGAACGTGCCCTTTTGACGGACAATGGGGTACCTATGGTTGCGGTCGTCCTTATCCCGCAGCCAGGCACCAACCAGATCGAGATCGTAGATGAGTTCTATAATAGGCTCAAAAGCATCGAGAAGAACCTTCCAAAGGACTACCAGCTTGTCCTTGGGTTTGATCAGACCACCTTCATCCGTTCCTCACTTAATGAGGTGGCCGAGACCATCATAATCTCATTTCTGTTAGTAGTGGTCGTTATTTTTCTGTTCCTACGGGACCTCCGGACCACTTTTATCCCTGTTGTTGCCATTCCAATTAGCCTGATAGGGACCTTCTTCTTGATGTACATTTTCGGTTTCAGCATCAATGTACTGACCTTGCTCGGTATCGTGTTGGCCATCGGCTTGGTTGTCGATGATGCCATTGTTGTGCTCGAAAACATTTATGCAAAGATTGAAGCAGGTCAGCCACCTGCCCAAGCCGCCAAAGAGGGAAGCAACGAGATCTACTTTGCAGTCATCAGCACTACAGTGGTTTTGGCAGCCGTCTTCCTGCCCTTGATCTTTCTGCAGGGTATTTCTGGACGACTATTTAAGGAGTTTGGCATCGTAGTAGCAGGATCAGTGATGATCTCGGCCTTTGTGTCCTTGACCTTAACGCCAATGCTCAGCAGCCGATTGTTGCGAGCGCGTCATGTACAGCCGTGGTTCTATCGGGTAACAGAGCCCGCCTTCGTATGGCTAAGCACAGGCTATCACAATAGCCTCAAAACCTTTATGGCTCGCCCTTGGCAGGCTATCGTTTTGATGTTAGCCTCCTTTGGTGCAATCTATTGGCTAGGCGGCAACATTCCGTCTGAGTTGGCACCGACCGAAGACCGAAACAGTTTGCGTGTAGTTATTAGCGGACCAGAAGGATCCACATTTGACTACATGAAAGCCTACGTTACCGATATGGCTCAAATGGTGAACAGCAACGTGCCCGACTCAGTCAAAAAATCGGTCATTGCGATTACGGCACCCAACTTTGGGGCCAGCAGTAGTGTCAACAGCGGGTTTGTAAGGGTGATGCTCACAGAGGCCAATACCCGCAAAGTTTCCCAACAACAATTGGTGGACTCAATCACGCCTAAGTTGTTGCGCTACACAGGTGCTAAGGCATTTATCGCCACTGAGCCCACCATTGCTGTAAACAATGGCATTGGGGCTCTTCCTGTCCAGATGATCTTGCAAGCGCCTACGCTAGACTCACTCAAGGCAGTTTTGCCTAAGTTCCTAAAGGATGCCCAAGCCAACCCAGCCTTCAGCTTTGTAGATGTCAACCTCAAATTCAATAAACCAGAGCTGCGCATCCGGATTGATCGAGATAAAGCACGCAACCTTGGCGTTGCAGTTCAAGATGTGGCCCAGACCTTACAACTCTGCCTGAGCGAACAGCGTTTTGGTTACTTCATTATGCAGGGCAAACAATACCAAGTCATTGGCCAGCTAGAACGGGAAAATCGATCAACCCCACTAGATCTTGCCTCTGTCTATGTCAGGAATCAGGCTGGTAAGCTCATTCAGCTTGACAACTTGGTGACCTTTGACGAGACCAGCACACCGCCCCAGATCTACCGATACAACCGTTTTTTTTCGGCTACTATTTCAGCACAACTAGCCAAGGGTACCAGCCTAGGCCAAGGCATGGATGCAATGACAGCCGTGGCCAAGGCCAACCTGCCCGAAAGTTTTAGCACTGAGTGGAGTGGCCAAGCACGAGACTTTAAGGATAGTAGCAGTAGCCTGTTATTTACCTTCCTGCTGGCCATCTTGCTGATCTACCTTGTGATGGCTGCTCAATTCGAGAGCTTTCTGTCACCCTTCATCGTGATGTTTACGGTGCCATTGGCTTTGCTAGGTGCGTTGGGTGCCCTGTGGTATTACCATCAGACACTCAATATCTTTAGCCAGATTGGCATCATTATGCTCATAGGCTTGGTGACCAAAAATGGTATCCTGATCGTTGAGTTTGCTAACCAGCAGATGCAGCAAATTAGCAGCGCAAAGGAAGCAGTAACCGCAGCAGCTTTGGCCCGTTTCCGTCCTATCCTGATGACGAGTTTATGTACCATCCTAGGCATTGCACCGATTGCATTGGCCCTTGGTGCCGGGGCCGAAAGCCGGGTAAGTATGGGCATCGGAGTGATTGGTGGCATGACCATCTCGACCATCTTGAGTCTCTATGTTGTGCCTGCCCTATTCGCATTTATGGTACGGGATCGGCCCTTTAACCAAGAAGTCGAGTTGTTGGCACCCAAAGCCGAACCACACCTGCATGCCTAGTTTTTGGCTGATTAACGTCAATGGCAGCATCCATTCTCGACTAAGTGCCAATATCCTTTCATTTGGCCCATCTAGTCTGACAAACCACTAAAAATGAGACGATTAAGTATAAATTTATTGTCAATATTTGTTACCCCAATGGGCTTGATCTCAAGGCATTTTCTCGGGATTATTTTTGGGTTGGTTGCAGGTACTTTGGCTATTGGCCAGCCAACAAGCCAACAAAAGACCAGCATTCCAGTCCTGACCAGAGAGCAAGCCGAAGCCAAAGCACTCGAGGCTAATTATGGTATCACGCTCCAGAAGATCCTCACCACATCTGCCGAAGTCAATGTCAACCGTGGGCTAGCGGGTCTGCTGCCAACTGTCACCATGGGCGCTGCCCAAACATATTCCAATAACTCGATACAGCAAGAGTTTAGCAACCCAACTTCCCCACCAATCAATCGGTCCGGTGCAGGTACCACCGTTACAACAGCCAACGTTACCCTCAACTGGACCTTGTTTGATGGCATGGCCATGTTCGTAAACTATGACCGTCTAAAGTTGATGCGGGATTTGGAACAAGAGCAAGGTCGTGCTACAGTCGAGCTTACCTTAGCCCAAGTCCGCCTAGCGTTTGACAATATCCTATTGCAGAACAAAAAGCGAGCCTTGCTGGAGGCCACACTTGCGCTTAGCAAGGACCGCATGGCCCTAGCAGACCAACGATATCAGGTTGGCACTGGTAGCAAACTGGACCTACTCAATGCCCAGGTGGACTACAACACCGACCGCACCGCCCTCATGGCCCAAGAGCAGCAATGCACGCAAGCCCAAGCAGACCTCAATGTGTTATTGGCACTTCCGTCTGAAACGCCATTCATCGCTCAAGGTGATCTTGCCCTAAAGGATTCTATCATCGAAACCAACTTGGCCGAGCAGCTCAAGACGCATAACAACAACCTCAAGCTGGCACGCTTCCAACGTGAGGTAGCTTGGCAGGGCATCAAGCTGGCCAATAGTGCACGGTATCCTCAGCTCAATTTGCAGGCTGGCTTCAACTATTCAGATCAGAGTTTCCAGGCGGGTTTGTTCAAACGCAATAGCAGCTATGGCCCCATTATTGGGCTCAACGCCACTTACAATTTGTTCAATGGCAATCGAGTCTCAACCAACATCAAGCAGGCCGAGCTCAATGCCCATTTTTCGGATGTTAGTCTTGCCCAAGTAGAACAACAGCAGATTGCAAGCCTATACAACGCCCTTTTGGCCTACAAATACAACCGCAAACTGGCTAAAGTAGAAGGGGAAAACCTAACGATCGCTAAGCAGAACACTAGCATTGCTCTTGATCGTTATAAAGTTGGACTTGCTCGCCCCATTGAACTCCGTGAGGCCCAGCGCAATGAGGTAGCCAACGAAACTCGGTTGTTGGAGGCTCAGTTTCGGGTCCGGGCTAGTGAAATCGAAATACTCAGACTAGTCAACATCAAGTAGTTAATGCTCGTTGAAGAGCTATGGGTATTGTATAGCGATTTAGATGAAGCCTAGGTTTACAAACGGTTCATCATTGGTCCACCATTTAGGCCGCTTATAAAGTTTGATGGAAGTCAGCAAATCAAGTCCATATAGATTTGACCATGCTATATACCGTCCTATTTCATCGCCTCCGCCAGACTCGTAGTTTTAACTCCGTAATCAAAGGCATTTGTTTCGCCCTTTTATTGGCACCATTGTGGCTAAATGCCCAACAGACAAGCCCCACAGCAGAGATTGGCCTTTACCAATGGCAAAAGTCAACTACCGAACCCTATAGGGGCAAACAGGATGATATTTGTTTCGTGAACGAGCGCAAAGGCTGGTACGTCAATGGTGGAGGTAACATCTACCACACCACCGATGGTGGCACAACTTGGGCCAATCAAATCAACAAACCCGGCACCTTTTTCCGCTGCATAGGCATGGTTGATAGCCTTGTAGGTGTAGCTGGCAACATTGGCACCGACTACTTCCCGAATGTATCAGATACCATCCCACTATACCGCACGGTCGATGGCGGCAAATCATGGACTCCGATTGACAAAAGTGCCATTAAGGGACCATATCCTAAGGGTTTGTGTGCCATTGAGGTCCTCAAGGTGCCCTACGTGAACCACGGCAAGCTAGACTACAAGACCACCATTTATGCTGGTGGACGGGTAGGTACCCCCGCCTTTTTGCTCAAAAGTACGGATCAAGGTGCTACCTGGACCAGCCAAGACATGAATGGCCTCACCTCTATGATCCTCGACGTAAAGTTCTTGAACGCCAAAGAGGGCTTCATTTGTGGCGCTTCTTCAGGTGATGTTGCGGCCTCTAATGCGGTTATCCTCAGAACGGAGGATGGTGGCAAGTCATGGAAAAAGGTCTACCAAAGCACGCGTCCTTATGAGTTGACATGGAAAGGCTCCTTCCCGACGGACAAGGTTGGTTATGTCAGTATCCAGTCTTACAACCCAGATACTACGGTCAAACAGCAATACATCGTCAAGACTGTTGACGGTGGCAAAACATGGACCGAGCTGCCATTAGTCAATCGCCAATGTCGTGAGTTTGGTATCGGCTTTGTCGATGCAGACCGTGGCTGGGTCGGCACCCTTTGTGGTGGCTACCAGACCCTAGATGGCGGCAAAACGTTCACCAAAGTCCCAATTGGCAATGCCTGTAACAAGATCCGCTTCATCAAGCTGGCCGATGGGTCGAGCTTTGGCGCAGCCATCGGGGTGGAGGTCAGGACACTTAGGATACCGAAGTAAGTTTTCCTTGGCCTCTAATCAACCTCATGATAGCGGTCTAAATCAAATTCGCACCATAAAGAAAGGCCAACGTCGCAAAACGCTGGCCTTTTTTTGGTCAATCAAGTTAGGCAAACGGACCTTTACTCCACCAACACCTTCTTCTTAGGATAAGTAAGCAGATACTTCAGGGTAACTTTTTTGGTTTCCCCTGCTTTGAGGCTTAGGTCCCAGGTGACGATGCCGGTGTCGGGAACAAGGTTACCTTTGGATAGCTCTTTGACTTCTACCTTGAGCTCCTCGTTGCCCGAAATCGGTACTACATCCTTCAAAGACACTTTGATTACATCACTGCGGTTATTCCGTATGGTGGTCTCCCAGATGTATTCCTTCTCGTTGCTGCCTTCCAGAATTGTAGGGCCCTTCTTCTTAACGGCTTTGTTAACACGTTTGACCGAGATCGCAGGGTCACGTGCCAAGGAGATTTGCAGCTCTTCGTCAGGAGAGTCAAACGAAGTGTATTGGGTGCCAACAAATGATCCGTCGAGGTAGATGCTGGCCTCAGCAGGTAGGAGGCTATAGCTTTCCCAGCCGCTGATGTAGGCCACTAAAAATGCAGCGGGGTCAGACCTAGGCACACTTGCATATTCGTACCGTGCCTTGGCCTCCATCTGCCTGATCTGGATCCTTTGACCCTCATTACCTGACTGGATGTTGTACTTGAGGTCGATGTCATACTCAGTCGAGATTGTGGTTTCGGAAACCTCAAAACTGGGGGCGACCACAGCTTGAGCCATCGACTCTTCTTTTGCCTCATCCATCATGGGGGCCTCCGTACCGAGGGATCTTGATGATTTGCGGCGCATAGCCGGCCTTGGCATATAGGTGCGCAGCGGCGCAGGGTCCATCAAGTTGATGGTATAGGGTTCGATGCCGGGCACGGATCGGTTGGCAGAGGGTGCAGTAGTACTAAGTGTAAGGCCAACATTGCGCCAATTGATGCCAGTGGACTGGCGAACTTGGGCACGGTAGATGATTTTGATCGGCCCAAAACCAGGTGCCACTTTTAGGTCATAATGTGGTGTCCAACCTGCCTCGCTAATGTTGTAGCTGACTTCGAAATAGACATCCCCAGCCTCTTCTGCTTGCAAGCTGACCTCTAGTTGTTGTTGACTAGGGTTTAGGTTCTGGAGGGAGTCCTGCTGCTCAGGCGTTAGTTCGGGCGTTTCGACTGGGTCTTTGCCATAATCTGACGGAAGACCACCATTCCGGAGGTACTCGATATATGCTTGTTTTTGCTGGATTTTAGCCGTTAAATCCCGCTCATGTTGGTTGTATTTAAGTCTTTTTGCCCTAAGGAGATTCAGCTTCACCTCGATATAGTCAAGGAACTGCTTTATCTCGAGGGTCGATAGTTTCCGATCCATATTCTGATGCGCATGTAGTGCGCTCAGTTGTAGGTCCACCTCTAGCCGCAGTTCTTGCACCTCGACCTTAGCGATGTTGAGTCGGGTAACTGAATCCTCTACCTCTTTAATGATGGTTGTGATGCCCTTTTGTTTCTTTTGGTTCGGGTTGACTTTGGGCTGGATAATGGCCTGACTGGGTTTGTACCCCAATACAAATGCCTTACCCTTAACCTTGATCTCGACTGAGTTAAAGTCATAGTTATTGGGCAGACCTGTCAGAATTACCACTTGGTCACCTTTAGGGACCTTGGCTGTTGCTTCTGCCACCAAAGTCGCTCCGCTGAGGAAAACCTTGGCGTGTTTGATCTTTGTTGTCGCCTTGATAGGTGCAGCTTTGATTTGCATTCCGCCGAAGCCAAGCAGCACCAAAGGCAGCAAAAACAAGGATCTAGAAGCCAAGCGAAGGGAAACGATCATAGGTAGTTACAAAGTGAATGGTAGTGTCGGGACGAGTAAATGTCCTGACGGATGATGCGATAACGACCAATTGGGCTTGATATTGAACATAAGGTAAGTGGCTTGCCACCACCTCTTTATGCACAATATAGTCATAGATATGCCGCTAAGTTAAGCCCCTAGCGTAATTCGGAGGCAGCAATCGTCTTTTCCCAAATCATTTTGCCATCAACGGCATGGATACTGATTACCATTTTACGGTCTTTTGCTGGACCCGAAAATGACAATATACCAAAGTTGCGATCTGTTACTAAGGTGTTGGGCATCCTGCCTGTGCTGGCCTCGTCCTCATCCTTGCCGGGTTTAGCTGGTCCACTTGTGAGAGGTGATACCGTAAGGTCATATAGCGGATAGGTACCTAGCCGCTCCATTTTGATCAGGTCCGTATGGTGCCGATCACCAGATAGGAACAAGACCCCCTTGACTTTTGCCTTCTGGATCAGGTTTAGTAGCTCGTTGCGTTCTTCTGCATAGGTGGCATAGTTTTCGTGGGCTGCTACTGGGTTGAGCACCTGCCCACCAATACAGACAATCTTGAATGTCGCTTTGCTGTATATCAGATTATCCACAAGCCATTGCATCTGTTGTTTGCCAAGGTAGGATTTTTCTCGTCCTGTCTGGTCGCCATTGGGGCTGCGGTGGTAGCGATCATCCATCAAGAAGAACTGTACGTCATTGACCAGCGTCGTGCTTGTGATACCTCCATTACCAACCGAATTGGTAGTGGGATTGCACCAGAAGTCGTTAAAGGCAGCCTCTGTCCAGGTTTTGCCAGCCCAGCTGCGGTCCGCGTCATTGGGGCCATAGTCGTGGTCATCCCAGATGGCATATTGTGGCGCGGCTGCCAATAAAGGCTGTAGCAAGGGCTCGGACCGTGCCATTGTATGGCGTCTGTAGAACCCATATTTGCTGCCAAAATCCACCTCTCGGCTATAAATATTATCGCCCAGCCAGACCATCGCATCTGGTTTGGCGGCATAGATGCTACTAAAAATCTCCAGATTGGCGCCGTATGGCGTCCCTGGGCGATCCACAGCTGGCTCTGGATGGTAATAACAACTACCGATGGCCACCTTAAAAGCAGGTGGGTCAGTCCGGAACTGCCAGAGCTTTTGGGTTTTGAATGTCGTTGGGTAGCTAAAATTACAAGCCTTTCCATTGATCAGGACTGTGTAACGATAGAGCACCCCATTACTAAGCCCAATTGCCTGCGGTTTGGCGATAAAGTGGTTATCACTAGTGGTCAGGATAGGTTGTGTGGTGCTGATGGCCTTGGAATTGCTATCTGGCCAGAATTTGATCTGGACGTTGGCCGCTTGCTTGGTCTGTACCCATAGCTGCGCTGTCTGCATCTCGACATGGCCTAGCATTGGGCCAGCCTGTAGGAGGGATTGTTGACAATAGGAAGGTACCCATAGCACCAGAACAAGTAAAATAGCGGCAGTTAAAGCCGAGCAGTAACGTAGCATCATACCTGCAATCTAGCTCTGGATCTCACCAAAACAAACCTCATTATCGGGGCTAAATTTTAGCCTATTATTATCTACATATTATTTGTTGAGGGGACGCAGCTTGTCGATTATCTGACTTTGCCCTAAATCTATAGGGTTAGTCCACTTGAGTTGCGAGATCCATATTATCTTGTTCAATAATTGATAAAAAAGTTGGTGAGGTGCTACAAATATCCAGTATGTCAATGTTAAATGGCAGAGCACTTTCTTCAAAATCTAAGGATAGGCTTGGAGTCAAATCTAGTGATAGTTTTGTGCCAATATCGATCGCTAAATCCAGGTCATAACCCCGTCTGGCTTGATTTTTCGCGCGTGAACCAAAAACAAAAACACGTGTTTGGACTGGCAAATGCTGTTGCAATATGACCTTCACGATCTTGAGATGCCCGGTGCTTATGTCGATCTTTTGTGCTTGTAACTGAGATGCTTCCATAATTAACTATTCGTTTAGGATGCTGACCTCATGATGAGCTGGTCCTGAAGGTACTCCACCTCTAGTAAAAAGGATGGAATTTGGTCAAACACCATCTCTGCCTTTCCGCTGTCGTATGGATGACTTTTAGCGCCCCTTTCCTAACGATACCCACGCCAAGCCACCACATCCCCGGCTAGTATACCTAGCTCATAT
>CANHWS010000046.1 GCA_947464365.1 Cytophagaceae bacterium
AATTCCAATGTCAAATAGATTGGTAGTCCCTTACCCCCTCAACTTAGCATACCCAGCTTCTGACACCGCCACACGGTCGCCATTGGTCATAACTGCTTGATAACTGCCTTTGCCATAAGGTTCCAACCGATCCATATAGCCGAGCTGGAGGATAAAACTACGGTGAACACGCACAAACTTGGCGGGTGGCAGGCTTGCCTCTAGTTTGGCCATCGTGATGGTTTTGTAATAGACTGCTGATGTGGTCACTAGCTTAACGAGGTCATCCTGCGCTTCACAATAAAGCAGGCTATCTGTTGGTACAAAAACCACAGCCCCACGGTCTCGCACTGCTATCCTTGTACTCACCTCCGAAGGCGCTGGTAACAACGAGGCATCCAGCCGAGGTTGTTGGCCTGCCAAAAACCGTTGGATGGCTTTGTCAAATCGGTCTTGGGCAATGGGCTTTAGCAAATAGTCGATTGCGGCTGCTTCAAAGGCCCTGATGGCATACTGGTCAAAGGCAGTGGTGAAGATCACCGGTGGTGGATTTTCGGCCAACTCTAGCACCTCAAAACCAGTTAGGCGTGGCATCTGGATATCGAGCAGAACCAAATCGGGTCCAAATGCTGCGAGTTGCTTTAGGGCCTCAAAACCATCGCCGGCCTGCCGCACTTCCTGAAATTGCGGATAAGTTTGCAAATACTCTTGCAACAGCATTCGGGCCAATGGCTCATCATCTACGATCAGGACTTTCATTACTCAGATTTTTTTATTGGTTCAGGACAAGCACCAAGCCAGCCATTTGATTGATGTAATTAGGAAGGCTAAAACGGTACCCGAATGGTAGTTACAAATTGTTCACCTTGTCGCCCTGCCACCAAGAGGTCCGATCGGCCATAGACCAAACCCAGGCGCCGGGCTAATATCCGTAAGCCACTACGTGTGCCATCTGGTCGGCTGGTTAGCTCATCCACAGGGTAGGGATTATGGACCGAAATGATCGCCATGCGTGTTGGCAGTGGTTGCACCAGCACCTCCAGCCGAATCCGGACCTCTCCTACCGAGCCATATAGGCCATATTTAATAGCATTCTCCAACACGGGCTGGAGTAAAAAGGGCGGGATGGGCAGCTGATTGGCCTCTGGCGCAACATCCATTTCGACAATTAAGCGTTCGCCAAAGCGCTCCTGTTCGATCTCCAGATACTGTCGCAACACTTTCAATTCTTCTTCCAACGCATGTAATGGTGCCTCGGTCTGAATTACGGATCGGCGCAACAGATCACTAAGGTTGACAATCATGTTGCGTGCCCGCTTAGGATCTATCCCGACCAGGGCATTGATGGTGTTGAGGCTATTATACAAGAAGTGGGGCTGGAACTTGTATTGCAACTCCTGAATGCCTGCCTCATGTGCCAACTGCCGTTGCAGGCTAATGCGTTCCTGATCTCGTTGGTTGTTCTCCTGCATCTTCAGGATATAAATCAGCATCCCCTGGAGGGACAAAACCAAAAAGAAAAAGCCCCCAATCAGCATCACCATCAATCCGTATGGGCTGATCAGGGGCAAATTAGCAGGTTTGGCAAAATGAAAAACCACCACCTCCACCGAGGCCATGAGCAAAGCCTGGGTAAGCACAAAGGGCACCAAAACCACCCGAATACCAAAGTATCGTAAGCTGTTATACATCACCGACGACAGGGCGAACCAACTGCCACCAATCGCAAAAGCCAAGATTGAGAATGCAATCACGCTACCGCCAAAGTACCAAGACCAAAGGCCAAAACTCAGCCCCATGAGGGCCGACACGATACCGATATTGACACGTTTGCTAAAGTCCATCTGCTGGGCTAATATAACTGGATGAAGGTAAGGATCCTAAGGTCCTGTACCCAAAAAGACCAAGCCTAGCCCAATGGAGGCTAGGCTTGGTGCTGTTGCTGATTTGGTAAGCCTTTGACTAGATCTAGTTAGAGATCTCAACCCCACCCATCAGGACTAGGCCAGTGATGACCAATATTTTGGTTGGGCCTTCTTGCAGTGGCATTGGGCGGCGGTTATCCTCTACTCCACCCAGGATGGCTGTCTGATCACAACTCACCTGCCAGCCAGATGGCACACGGAGCTGCAAACCACCCATTATGACGTTGACTTCCAGAAAAACTTTGCCCTCGATATTGGTCTCATAGAGGTCGATCTCGGCACCACCCATCAAACAATTAACCTGCCCACCCCTGAAGATTGGGGATACGATTTTCTTCTTGTTGCCTGCAAACAGGAGGTTCATCTCTAGCCGCTCGCCCGGGATATTGTCTGTGGACTGGTCATATCCGAAGGCGGTGTTGCCAGTATAGCTAGTGCCACTATTGCCGGCAAAGCCAGTACTGTTGCTTGGTTGCGTTCCAGCTGGTGGCATCACGACTGAGTTATAGACATTATCATACTCAGCCTTCCAAGCTTTGCGGTTTTTATAGCGTTCGCTTCTGGAAAACCGTGGTTTCTTGCCCAAGACCAGATAGATCGCGATCGCAATCAAGATAAAGGGCCAGAGCTCAACGTTAGAGACCAAGACTGGGTCTATTTGGCGGGCTAGGAAATAACCACCAACCGCGATTAAGATCATGCCTGGCAGGTCCGCCGAGCGACGCTCGAGGATACGATAGATACCGATCGCGATCAGTAGCACTTTCCAGGTGATCAGCCACTCCGGGATGATAAAATAGCTTTGGTCGATCAAGGCCACCGAAGCGATCACGATCAAGACCAAGGCAGCAAAGTATCGGCCTAGACCGCGTGAGCCCCAATTGCTTTTGGTTTCGGGGTTGGTTGATTTTGTTTCTGGGTTGACTTCCATGGGTTTTGGGCAGGTTTGTAGTCGGTGTGATGGACTGTTGTTGATGGGAATAAGATCGGTGTCAAAACGCTGGCTTTGGGTCTTTTGGGCCGTCATTGCCTTGTTTGATGACTCAAAGGTGGGGCTTACTGCTGGTAGCCGAAAACGAACATCGGTCAAGGCCGGCAAAAGGCGGTAAAGGCCCCAATTAGGCGGTGAATGTGGCAGGCCGAAGGGGCAATCATGCCGTTTAAAGCCATGAGTATCACTTGTATTTTGCCATAGTTCTGATTGCCCTCATCAACTTCTGTCAAGATACGACTACCAAACGGCCCACAAGGACCATAATGCCTACGGGTGACATCTATCCGTTGGGGCGCGTACACGAAACCAGCTTTGACACAGGCTATATCCAAAGCTAAATATTATTAGCCTCAACCTTATTGCTCAGTATCTGAGCTGCCGGGGATGGCGCTGATCTCAATCGTACCATGGCAAACACTTCTTCCTCATCCCGAAGGCTACCGTCGGCTATTATCGCTTTTTGTTTTTGGATATTGCGGTCCGCACTGCTGCACAACAGATCCGCAAAAACACCTATATCACAAATGGTGAAGTCCAGGCAACATCTAGAAGCGGATCAGCAGTGGTGGTCAGTGGCAACTTAAAAGCCCCTAAGCAAGGTTACTTTGAGCAACCAACCAGCAATACATTGTCTCATTTATAGCCACCGAGGATTGCAATGCATACAATCGTCAGATCTGCCCTGGGCTCTACTTCCTACAGCTGCCTGATGGGACCACCAAACGCCTTGTGGTCCAATAGTCAAGACTTCAACCTAATCATAGGTCACAACCTTAACCCAATCGAAAGAGCCGCCTTGGACCACTATCAACATTCCCTAGCCACAGGTTCAATTTGTGGGTACTGGGGTAAGCTAGTGGGCCAATAGTGGCCAAACCCAAAGGATGTTATGTTGTTCGCCAGCTTCAGGCAACCTACCGAGGCTCCTAGGTTTGTAGAAATCTTCAGGATTAAGTAGGTCACAAGTAACTCATTATCAGCCAAAAACAAATAAGCCCAGGTTTTGGGGTCGAAATCACGAACTATTGCATACCAAAACTTGCAGGTCTGATTTCACTTTAGTACTTTTGCACTCCCTTTTAAGGAAAACCGACCATAAGACCTATCGCACGTAGCAATGGCTAATCATAAATCAGCACTTAAACGTATCCGCGCCAACGAAACCAAACGTCTGCGCAACCGTTACCAAGCCAAAACGGCTAGGACATTCGAAAAACGCCTTCGTCACATGACCGAACTAGGCGAAGCGCAAGTGCTGCTCAAGAAAGTATCTTCTATGCTCGATCGTCTTGCTAAGAAAAACGTCATCCACAAAAACAAAGCCTCCAACCACAAGAGCAAATTGGCTCGTTTGGTCAATGGTCTGAAAGCTGCCTAGTCAGCCCCGCTGAGTTTTAGATACAAGTCCTGCATCCTCACCAGAGTTTGCAGGATTTTTTTTGCCCAATTTACCCTACCTTGGTCGGCAAGGCCAAACAAGTGACTCAATACAGGCTACCTACCAACAAGCCAATGGCCTCATTTGGAAAGCAGAAGTATCTGGGGCATAACTTGCGCATAAGGACTAGGTTGTTTTGTTTTGCATCCCAAAGTCAAGCAGAGCAAACATGTCCCCGGGTTAAATCTTTGCGATTATCTTTGGGTACGCCCTTTTAGGTTGTTAAGCACCCTGCCTGAGCTGCCAACCAAACTTAACATTGTCCAACATCAAGCAAAGACCCTAGGCAAAGCACCAATGTGCTATGTGGGTCCTACGCTCCAAGTCATAACTACACCATCATGGGACGCGCATTTGAGTACCGCAAGAACCGCAAAATGAAACGCTGGGGCGCCATGAGCAAGGCCTTTAGCAAAATCGGCAAGGATATCATCATCGCCGTTAAGGCCTCTGGCAGCAACCCTGAGTCCAACAGCCGCCTACGGGCCCTGTTGCAGAACGCTCGGGCAGTCAACATGCCCAAAGAGACCGTAGAGCGATCAATAAAGAAAGGTGCGAGTAAGGACCAAGAAGACATCAAGGAGATCACCTACGAAGGTTATGGCCCACACGGCATCGCCATCGTGGTTGAGACAGCTACTGATAACATCAACCGCACAGTAGCTGCAGTCCGTAGTTGCTTCACACGGGCAGGCGGAAGCCTAGGCACCACTGGTTCGCTTGACTTTATGTTCGATCGCAAATCAGTCTTCAAAATCAAAAACACAGGCATCGACCTCGAGGAGCTGGAGCTCGAACTGATTGATTTTGAAGTCGATGAGGTTTTTGCAGAAGAGGACGCCATCCAGATCTATGGTGGGTTTAAGGAGTTTAGCAACATCCAGCACTACCTCGAAGAGCATGGCTACGAGATCATCAGCTCGGACTTTGAGCGCATCCCAACCGACCAAAAACAACTGACTCCAGAACAAGAAGCCGACATCGAAAAGCTCTTGGATAAACTGGAAGAAGACGATGACGTCCAGAACGTCTATCACAACATGGCCTAAGGTGGATCATCACCTTAGTTCCTAGTTGATCCGATCAAACAAAAGGCCCACTAACAACCAATTGGTCTGTTAGTGGGCCTTTTGACATTTAGGGCTCCTTGATTGTTTGCCCCTTGTTTTCAGCTTACATCTTGACAGAAATAAACCCACCATCAATGTGGTAGTTGCTGCCCGTGATGAAGCCCGCCTCGTCCGAAGTCAGGAACAGGATGAGGTTAGCCATTTCTTCTGGAGTGCCCATGCGACCAATTGGCTGGCTTTTGCTCAAGGCTTCGAACATCTCTTGCTCACGACCGGCATAGGTGTTGGCAATGAAGTTGTCCACAAATGGTGTATGCACCCGACCTGGCGAAATGCAGTTACAGCGGATGCCATGGCTAATATAATCTCGAGCAACAGACAGACTCATAGTCAGGACTGCTCCCTTGCTCATGCTATAGGCAAACCGATCAGCAATGCCGACCACGCTCGCGATGCTAGCAAGGTTAACGATGCTGCCACCACCATTGGCCTTAAAGTGTGGCACAACAGCCTTTAGGCAGTTATAGACACCTTTGACATTAACGGCAAAGACCCGATCAAAATCCTCTTCGGCGCAGGCCTCAAGGTTGCCGATATGGGCGATACCAGCACTACAAACCAACGAATGGACACGTCCACCAACTAGCTGGACAGCTTGGTCAAACGCTGCGGCCACAGAGGCTTGGCTGGCAACATTGACGCTAACAAAATACGCCTGCCCACCTGCGGCCTTGATTTCGGCCTCGGTCTCAGCACCCTGAGTCTCGTTGAGGTCAAAGATGACAACTTGGGCGCCTTGCTGTGCAAACTTAAGTGCTGTGGCCTTGCCGATACCTGAGCCACCACCAGTGATGATGGCAGCCTTTCCTGATAAACTAAACATGGATGTGATAGGTGTGATGATTTTTATCTTAAAGCGTTCTATGGTTTAGACAGAGCCCCTAAGGCGCCTTCTGCCTATTTGATTAGTAACTAAACTTGTCCCGTAGGTACTGGATGGACTTGCCAACGGATACAATGGTCTCTCCTGGGCAACGGTCTTGCTCCACAAAATGATGTTCCATGCCAGCAGTTTTGGCCAACTGGAAGATCGCCTTGAAGTCGATCGTCCCACTACCTACTTCGGTAGTATCCTTGGTTTCGGCGCCTAGGTCCTTGACGTGCCAAAGTGGGAATCGACCTGGGTACTTCTTGAAATAAGAAACAGGATCTTGCTCAGCCTTCACAACCCAGAAAAGGTCCATCTCGAAGTTAACTAGGTTGCTTTCCGTGTTCCTAAGCATGACATCATAGGGCACCTCACCCTCGATGGCTTTGAGCTCGAAATCATGGTTGTGGTAACAGAGCTTGAGGCCTGCCTTATTGGCCACTTCGCCTGCCACGTTGAGCTGATCAGCAATTCGTTGGTAGCTCTCGAGGTCTGCACGGTCCTTACTCGGGATATAGGGAACCACAATATAACTGGCTCCAGCCTCGACCACGGTGGCACATAGCTCATCCCATTTGTTGAGCATTGTAAGTTTGACAGTGTTGCCTGCCCGTTGCTCGTCCCAACCACCAGAAACATGGTGGCTAATGAGCTTTAAGCCATTGTCAGTACAAATCTGGCGGAACTCCTTAGCCGACTTACCATAAAAGATCCCCTTGTCGGTCGAGTAGCCTTCCAGCTCAGTATAGCCCAGCTTACTAAGTTTGCCAAGCGTACCTGTCAGGTCTTTTTCGATGACATCCCGCAGGGTATAGAGCTGAACACCAAAGGTTTTGACCGACTTGGCACTTGCGATACCCGTAGGCAAAACTGCTAGTGCAGAAAGTGCGCCCAATTGGCCCAAAAAGTGGCGTCGTGAACTTGACGAAAAACTAGTTAACATAACTTAAGCGTTGAGGTTGGGGCAATGGTACAGAAGAAAGTCGATCACAAACTAGCATTATCGCTAGTCCCACTTGATAACGAAGGTAGCATCTGGTCGGAGGGTAATCTGCCAATCTCCAGACTTTTGCTTGCTGATAATCGCCCCACCGTATAGGTCTGTAGGCTTTTTACCGACCAGGCCTTCAAGTAGGACGGATGAGGTATTCGTAGTACTTGTATTGGTCAAGATGCTGATTTCGGAGTTGCCGGATTGCATCTGCCGCAGGTAAACATCAGGATTGGCTTGTTGAAAGTGGATGGTAGGAAGGGTCTTGGTCTGGGTGCTGACCTTCGCCAATAGACTGGTGAAGGCCGTTTGATTGACATCAGCATATTGATCTAGCCCAGCTGGTGCACCAATCGTGATCACGGTGCCTTTGCCAAATTGGCTAACCCAAACGCTATCGCCATAGACCGAACTTAGCGACCGATCAGCTAACTTATTGAGGCGCAACCGCATTGACTTTAGTGCTGCTGATTTGCCAAAGGGTGTGTAAGCCTCTATTGCAACGACGTTTGCGCCCATCAACTGCTTGAGGGGAGATGCACTAGTATAGCGTAAGGTTTCGTAGTCATCATATAGGCCAGTTAACCCTGTCAGGATCAAGGTGCCACCATTGGTAACAAAACCTAGCATCTGCTCGAGCTGGCTATTGGTCAAGGCTGTGGCATGTGGCAGGATTGCCAGTTTGGCCTGACGGTCTTTGGCGAGCCAGTCCATCTGAGAGACATTAAGGACCTGAGGTGCTACTCCTAGTCGCTGGAGGCCTAGATAAGTGCCAAGGACAGCGTTTTTGTGCGCCCGTTGGGTGCGAACCAAGTTGTCACCTTGGTTGACCTTGGCCCTTCCCTGTAGCACCATAGTTTCCTGGCTCTGGACAACATAAATCTGGGGCAAAACAGGCTGTGCCGCGGTCCATAGTGTCGGGTTGGCCTTGAGGGATTTGGCCACCTTGCTCGCTGCCAGCAGGCGTGCCGTTGGACGGTATTGGTAGTCCAGCATGGCCCACTCGCCTGCCTCAGTGCCTTTAAGCCGTGGGTTAAGGCACCAGAAGATGGTCCGTTGTGCCCCAGCACCGATGCCTGACCATAGCCACCGCTCGATCTCGGCAGGAGTTGGGGTAAGGGCATTGGTCCCTGTATATAGGTTAATCCCTCCCTGCAGCTCAGTTACCCAAAAGGGTTTACCTTTGGCCGACCCACGTATATAGTCGCTGACGAATGAGACACCGTTGCCATATTGATTTCGTTTGAGCGCATCAAAATGCCAAACCGGGTGGACAGAGCATCCTAGAGAGGTGAGGAAATCAGACCATTGGGGTAGGTCATACTTTTCCTGTATATCCAGCAGGGCATGCGGATTGATGTGCAGGTCACTTTTGCTGTCATACTTCCGGATTTCGGTTGCTATCCAGCGCATATACCAAGTGAGGTGATCCCGCCAAAAGACATTCCAGTCCACATAAGCTCCTGGCCAAGTCCAGCCACCACCAGCCCAGCTTGGCGAGTATTGGACCGAGTCAAATGAGGTGTAGCCAGTCAGCCAACTTGTGTTTAGGGCCTTGAGGTCGTTGTTGTACTTAGCCTTGAGCCAAGGTCCAAACTTGGCTAGAGCCAAGGGGTCAGGGCTTGGCAGTTGGCCCGGTTCGTTCATCAACATCCAGGTATCGAGGGCTGGGTGGGCACCAAAATGCGTCACCACCGCCTTGATGTATTGCGCCTGAGCAGCTAGCTCTTGCTCGGTATGAGCAGCCGCACCATCCTGTACTTTGTAGTATCCTGCAGGGCCTACATAGGTAGGGGCTTGGTTGGGCATCAGCGTTGCCACAATCTTGACTCCGTGCCGTTGGGCCGATGCAAAACACTGATCATACAGGTCAAAATCCCAGACTCCACGGGCAGTTTCCATCCAGTTCCAGACCATGAATAGCCTCGTGACAGGCATATCTAGCTTGGCTAGGGTCTCAAACTGCTGGTCTATGGTTTTGGCATCCATCCCTGGCTCAACCCATATCTGGGCACCAATCTGGGGGACCGTATTCGGCGACTCGACCGTCAAGGTTGGCTGATGCTCAGGCGTATGAGGTCCCTTTGGGGTACCAGTCTGGGCAAAGGTCCATTCAGCCCCTAATGTCAGCAACAAGGCCGAAATCAGGGCAAAGCGTTTTGTTTGTTTCATTGATTTTGATGCGTGAATTCAGCGTTTATAGCTCGCCGATGTCTTCGTTCCAGAGTGTGGGTTTGGCCTCGATAAAGTCCTCCATCATCTTGACGCATTCGGGCAGGTCTAGGTCAATCACTTCCACCCCATGGGACTCCATAAAGGCTCGCGCTCCCGGGAAGGTGCGGCTTTCGCCCACTATCACCTTCGGGATTTTGAACTGGACGATCGTCCCAGCACACATGTAACAGGGCATCAGGGTGCTGTAGATAACAGTGTCCTTATAGCTACCTACCCTACCGGCATTAAAGAGGCAATCCATCTCACCATGGAGGATGGGGTTATCCTCCTGAACACGTTTATTATGCCCACTTGCGACAAGTTTGCCAGCCTTAACAAGGGCAGAACCTATCGGGATCCCGCCTTCGGCCAGACCTTTGAGGGCCTCGTCAATGGCAGCACGCATAAACTGATCTGGTTGGGTATCTGTGGCCATAGTTGCTGTGGTAAATAGGGTGAATATCAACAGATTTTAGCCAGAAAAACCACGCTAAGACAACCGACAGGTCACATTTTGACGACTTGCCACTCCTGTACTTGTTTTCTGCCAAGACTTGCTGCAATAAAGGCATATTTGGTGTGTTTTCGGCATGGCCAGAGGCCCAACTTAACCACAACTGGTTGCTTTGACCAACATCTGGGATGCAGAACCACGTAGCCAGTTCGCAGATTTGAGCGATTGTCCATTAAGGCTTACCAAGTCAAATATTTTTTCAGGGGTAGAAGGCCCACTACAATTAGAAAATAGCCTATATTTATCGAACGGCAAGCGCGCTTTAGGATCGCCAACCTACTTTCGGCAACAAATGGAGGATTAAGGGCGTTTAAGATTTGCAAACCAGCTTGGCCGTCAGGTGTATGGAAGTTTTTATCCTATTGGTACTGATGGGGCTATATATCGGCCTCAAAGTCTTTATGGGCGGTGCCGCCGACCCCATCGGGCGTGACAAACGCAAATACAAAGCTGGCCTTCGGTTTATCGACAACCGCGAGTTTGATAAGGGGTTTGTTTACTTCAACGCCATGATCAGCGAGAATCCACGTTCGGCCTCTGCATGGTTATACCGCGGTCGTTGTCAGCAAGGTCTTGGCAATCAATATGCTGCGATTGCCGACTATACCAAAGCCTCCGAAATTGACTATAACGTTGCCGAGGCATTCTTGCTCAAAGCCAAACTCCTACTCCACCTTGACGAACTAGACCAAGCTCTCGAGGCTGCCGAAAAGGCCGTTTGGCACCTCCGCAACAATGGTGAAGCTTACACCGTCCGTGGTGAGATCTTGACCAAACTAGGCCAAAACGGCAAAGCAGTGATGGACTTCCGCAAGGCTATTAGCCTAGGCGACGAAAATGCCAACTTCATCCTCCGCAACCAGTTCAACTTGCAAGGTTAACCAATACGTTTTAGGTAAGCATTGCAATAACTGATGGGCTTAAACCCCAGCCAACTCTAGGTCAGTGGCAAGATCCGCAACCGAAAACTTGGTAGCATCAACCACACGGTACGGAATATCAAACTGGCGCAGCACCTGCTGATATTGTTCGAAAAAATAGTCCTGCAAGTGTGGGTGTTCCCGCAACGGGTCATCCTGCCAAGGCAATGTTGGCGCACATAATAAAGTCAAGTCATAACGCCGCTCGGCCAACGCATCCGAAATCCAGTCTGGCACACGTTTGTACGAATGTTGTAGCCAAACATAGAACACAACCAAATTAGTGTCGCAGACCAATACAGGCCTTACATCAGCTAGTTGTTGCCGGGCCATGGCATCCTCCATAATCAGCTGCCCCCTAGCCATCACCACCACCTCTGGCTCAGTATAGGTTGGCCCCGCGGTATCAAGGTAATAGCGAGCAAACTCTGGCACCCAAAGGCAACCTAATTGTTGGGCCAAGTTGGCTGATAAGGTCGTTTTGCCTGTGGACTCCCCCCCTACGATGGCTATCCTGTAAACAGCTCTTTTTTCGATATCGGGTACCATATAGTAGCAGTATCAGGGTATGAAGGATTAGGCAGATTGTCGCTGACGATGTTGGCGTGCTAGGTCTTGCCAGTTGAGCGCTCCACGAATGGCAAGTAGCATCAAGGCGAAATAGAGCAACATATAGGTGTAGCTACTTGTGAGGCTAAACAGCACAATAGAAACTACATTAACCAAGACCCATAGCCACCAAGATGCTATGTACTTGCGGGTTTGCCACCATTGAGCTACCATACTGGCGGCAACCAAGAATGCATCTATACCAGGTGCTTGTCCATTAAGCGCCTCTAACAGGTACCAACAAGCTGGCCACACTAACCCGAGACCAAACAAACTACTCCAAAAGACCAAGCCAGACATAAGTTCTGGCACAAAATCTTGATCTGGCTGACCTTGAGGTTGCCGCCAAGACCACCATCCGTAAACAGAGCTAACGGCAAAATAGACTTGCAACACTACCTGACCATAAAGGGCATTGAGGTAACAAAACACCCCCATAATCAGGATACCGAGCAACCCCGTAAGCCAGCCCAAGCGTTGGCCTTTGGTCAGGGCCCAAATACCATGAAGGCTCAAGGCAGACCCAATGATTTCGAGTATCGTATCTAGATATAAATGCACGGTACAAATATGCAAGCCTTGCAGCCATTTGCACTATATTGGGCCTCAAATAGTCGGTGATCAGCACCTATTGGCTGGTTACGCAACCCTAAATACTGTTGTTTTTGATATGGAGCTAGCCAAACTCTATGGCAGTGCCGTCCAGGGTGTCAGTGCCATCACGATTACCATTGAGGTGACCGTGACCTCGGGCCAACACCTGTTCATCGTGGGCCTGCCAGATGGTGCGGTCAAAGAAAGTGAGCAACGCGTCGAGGCAGCCCTTAAGCATAGCCGCTTCATTATGCCCCGCCACAAGGTGGTCATCAATATGGCCCCTGCCAATATCCGGAAGGAAGGCAGTGCCTATGACCTGCCGATAGCGATTGGTATCCTGATCGCGAGTGGACAGCTGGATAGCACCATCAACGAACAATATCTGGTAATGGGCGAGCTGGCCCTTGATGGCGAATTACGTCCCATCAAAGGTGCCCTTCCTATTGCAATCGAAGCCCGCAAAAACAACTTCAAAGGATTTATCCTGCCGATGGCCAACGCCAACGAAGCTGCTATTGTATCCAACCTTGACGTAATCGGGGTCCAGAACCTGAAACAAGCAGCAGACTTTTTGGCTGGCAAAATCCAGATCGAACCAACTGTCAAGGATACCCGGGCACTATTTGCCCAGTCGCAAGCCGAATACACGGCTGACTTTGCCGATGTACAGGGCCAAGAAAACATCAAACGCGCACTGGAGATCGCTGCTGCTGGTGGGCATAACGTCATCATGATTGGCCCGCCAGGGGCTGGCAAAACCATGTTGGCCAAACGCCTCAGTAGCATATTGCCGCCCCTGTCCCTCAACGAAGCGCTTGAAACAACCAAGATCCACTCTGTGGCCGGCAAGCTAGGTGTCGATGCCTCCTTAATTGCAAACCGCCCATTCCGAGCACCTCACCATACCGTGTCGGACGCTGCATTGGTTGGTGGTGGTAGTAATCCCCAACCAGGCGAAATATCGTTAGCTCATAATGGCGTTCTGTTTTTGGACGAGCTACCTGAGTTCAAACGCACAGTATTGGAGGTCATGCGCCAACCGCTAGAAGAGCGACGCGTTACCATCTCAAGGGCCAAAGTAGCTGTGGACTTCCCGGCCAACTTTATGCTGGTGGCCAGCATGAATCCCTGCCCCTGCGGGTTCTATAACCACCCCGAGAAGGAATGTGTATGCCAAGCAGGTGTCGTCCAACGTTACCTCAACAAGGTCAGTGGCCCCTTGCTGGACCGCATTGACCTGCACATCGAGGTCACGCCCGTCACCTTTGACGCCATGACGGCTAACGTCAAAAACGAACGTAGTAACGAAATTAGGGACCGAGTTATCAGAGCGCGAGACGTCCAGACAGAACGCTTCAAAACCCACCAAGGCATCTATTGCAACGCCATGATGCCTAGCCAAATGGTTAAGGACATCTGTAATATCTCAGAAGCTGGCAAGGCATTGCTCCGCACAGCGATGGAGCGTTTAGGACTCTCTGCCCGTGCTTATGATCGTATCCTAAAAGTATCGCGCACCATCGCAGACCTCGCCGGCACTGAAGAAATCAAGATAGAACACCTGGCCGAAGCCATCCAGTATCGCAGTTTGGACCGCAGTGGTTGGGCGGGGTAATGGTTGTAGTTTAGGTTACAACCCTTCGATCCAGGCGTTAAGGTCCTGATCATCCGCCAAACGTAATTTTTTGCGTAAGCGTGTCCGTACGTTCCTCAGGCTACCATCTGTCACGGACATCAATGTTGCAATCTCTTTATGGCCAATCTTCATCTTGATGTAAGATGCTACCCTAAGATCATTAAGGGTTAGCTCATCGGTTATCTGGCTAAGCTTGACAAAAAAGTCTGGATGAACTTCTTCAAAATGGCGTTTGAACTGTCCCCACCCATCATCTTCGTTCATGAATCCTTTAAGCTTGTCAAGTTGTTCGCGCAACGCAGGCGGCAATCGTCTGCTTGCATCAGTCTGCTGAACAATGGTTTCCAATAGCTGATTTTTCCTGATCTGAAATGCGGTAGTGGCGGCGAGTTCCCGTTGTTTGTAACTTAGTGATTCCTCCAAGGCTTGTGCTTTTTGTTGCAACAATTCGTTCTGGATCAGGACCAACTGCGCAGCCTTCGTGTCAATGGATCGTTGTAACTCGTTTGCCTCCAACCTGAGTGCCATTGCTTGTGCTTTCTTTCGGGACAAGTGCCAACGATAGATTACGATTACCACCATCAGGGTTGCACAGATCAAAGCAACGACCAGAGACAATAACTCGATGATCCGGCTATTTTTTTCAGCAAGTAATTGTGCCTTTAGTTTTTCGTTTTGTCGGGTTCGCTCTGATGCACGATACTGACTTTCTAGCCCTACAATTTTGGTTTGCTGTTCGACATTGAGGATGGAGTCCTTCAGGTTGTTATGCTCCTTCAGGAACTCAAATGCCGTACTGGCATCCCCATTGAGTCTGGCCCAAGTGGCGAGGCTATTGAGCCAATCGAGACGCATGGCTGGTGATATTGCATGCGCATAGGTGCGGAAAGTGGCGCGCGAGTATTCAATAGCTCGGCCTATCTGCCCCAACTTAACCATTGCCTTAGCCGCCATGTACCGATGCTGAAGAATGGCTTCGGGACTCACATTCCACTTAGTGCTGTCCTGAAGGTCAAAGCTAATCCGGAGCGCTTCCTTCGCATTCCCTTGTCCAAACAACACCTCTGCTTCGTTGATCAAGACATCATTGAGGAAGACACGGTCATTGGTTTTGGTAGCTAGTTCTTTCGCTAGGGCGATATAGTGCACAGCGGTATCATACTGAGCATTGCGGTTGGCTAAATCAATAAGGTGGATATAGGCATACAGAAATGGCTTCGGATTCTGTTGTTGACGTGCAACCGACAAAGCCTGACGGTAATAGTCCAGCACTTGATCCTTATGGCCAAATCGCCCTAAAGTTACCCCCATAAGAGCCAAGGCTTTAGACTCAAGGTCGTATTTATGATGAAGACGTGCTTCCACCATAAAGGCACGAGCAAAGCTAAACCCCTTGTCAAACTTGCCAATTTGATTGTACAGGACCGCCTTTTCGTGATACAGACGCATCCGTTCCTTTGGCATTAAGCTAACCCGGCCTCGCATGGCATGATCTAGATAGGTCATGGCCGAGTCTGGATTGTGCCTTTTGAGGTATAGCATCCCAATATGCAGGTTGATTAGCACATGGACCGAGTCCCTTAGGCGGCTGAACTGCATCGCTACTAACCTCTGCTTGATTCCAGGAGCCTGCATCAGATAATCATCACTACCTATTTGAGATTGGTCGGCGGCCTGCCACAAGGTTTGCTCCAGGGCTCGAAGTCCAACGGTTAGCTGCTCGGACGATTGGGCCTTTACCTCAAAAACCGCAAACAAGAGGAACCCTAAGCAACTAAACCTCAACGAAAACGTAGTCCAATGCAATGAGTTCCCTCTAGGTATCCAGATCATGAAGCAAATTTACTATGACTGGA